>DATFAH010000338.1:0-2060 GCA_035254805.1 Caryophanales bacterium
AACTTCAAAGGAAAGTTCAGACAGGAAAGAAACGGAGTCAGAAAACAAAGGAAAGAATCAAGAAAAATATGGTTGGCTTCAAAGGTAAATCACATTCTGATGAATCAAGAAAAAAGATTTCAACTTCCTTAAAAGGAAAAAATCTTGGAAGAGAACATAAAAGGAAGATTTCTGATGGATGCAGCAAAGGAAATGTATATTGCTTTTTTGAAGGTGAACTTAAATACAAGTTCAATAGTGGAGCAGATGGGGTTAGGAAGTTTTTAGAACTTGGTTTAATAAAAAGTGATAGCACTTTCGGAAAAGCTTTGAGACATGATGGACAAGTTGAAAAAGGAAAATTAAAAGGTTGGGAAATTGTACGAATTGACAAAAATACAGTTCTACCTCATAATAAATACCAATCGGACGAGGCGATTTAAAGCCAAGTCAAATGAACGTAGAATTGTCATGTATCGGTGTGGCGGAGATAGAGAGTTGCGACTCAAAATCGTGTTCCTTCTGGAGTGTCGGTTCGACCCCGACCACCGGTATTCTGACGTTCCAGTACGTCTATTTTCAAAAAAGAAAAAGCTCACAAACGATGATATATCAATGTTTGTGAGCTTTTTCTTTTTTTGAAGAACACGATAGAAAACGATAAGAATTGAAATTTTTTTACACAAATTTTACACAAGAAAATCTCTTGATGATACTGATTTATTAAGATGTAAGCTGTTTTGCTTTTTTACACAAAATGTTCCCTAAGCCCATCAATGAGTAATTTTTCAGGTACTGTACAGGACTGAAAATAATCCTTCCACTCGGTTGGTAGCTGCTCATAGAAACTTGTGTATTTAAGTGCCGTAGGACGTTTGGCCATTAAGTTTAAATATGGCTGCCATTTCATTGACTTCCGGTACTGTCCATAAAGGCGTGAATGACTTACAACCAGATGGTGGTTCTCATCAAGAATTTCTACCGTATTATAGGATATCTTTACAAGTACTTTTTTCAGCGCATACCTCGGAGAAGTGGAATAAAGATTCAAATCCACCTTAATATAACCGTACTTATCCGCTTTAAGAATTTCGTATCTTACACATTCATATTCTTTTGCAGGCAATACTAGAAATGCCTTTTTGTCATCTTCAAATAATTCAGAGATTAATGCTTGCTTCTGATAATGCTTTCTTGAACGATCCTTTTCTGCCTTAACCCACAACTCCTTATTAAGCTGATCCAATTCAATGATGTGAAGACCCGGAAGTAGGAAGTTATTTCTAACATATTTCACCATTGATTCGACATGACCCTTTTCATTCCCGCTATTAGGATTACAAAATTCATATTCAAATCCATAATGTAAAACGAAGTTTTGGAATTCCTCGGTTAACTGCCGTTCCCCATTTGGCAAGACCTTCTTAACAGCAGGGGAGAGATTATCAAATCGAATGGCTTTTGGCACTCCCCCCATATAGTGGAATACCCGCTTTAATCCTTCAAGAAAGCACTCTCTGTTTTGCGAAGGGAATACCTGAAAATAGAACGCATTACTGTTAGGAAACGAAACAACCAAAAACGGTAAGACTATTTCCTCCCCACCATAGATAAAAGGGGCTTCACCAAAATCAACTTGGGCTGTTCCTGGAATGGATTCTAAAGGTAACGCTGCATCATCAGCCTCATTTAAGAACTCTACTTTTCTCTTAGAAATATAATCACGGACTGTCCGATCAGAGCCTTGAAATCCAAACTGTTCTTTTAATTGTTCCCATATTCTTTTAGCTGTTCTACGAAACTTCTTTTTCTTCTTCAAATCCTCCTTCAACCACTCATCTATAGTAAACTTGACTGGTCCTATAACTGGAGATACTCTTGTTTGCTTAATCTTTGGCTTCTCGTTAAAATCCTCCATATCTGCATATTTCTTTATAGTTCTTGGATCTTTTCCAGTCCTCTTAGCTACTTCCGCATAATTGTAATCTTTATTGTTAATCTCATGTCTGATATACTTAATCTCGGCCACTGCCAACATCTCCTTAATACCTCCTGCACTATTTTGTCCCAACAGGAAGTGT
>DATFAH010000339.1:0-3009 GCA_035254805.1 Caryophanales bacterium
AGGAAGAGAATAAACAGTTAGTATAAATCGACAGTGCTTGAGCACCTGTCGTCATTTTTTATCTTCACAAATTCCACACAACTTCTCTATAATTTCTACAAAACATTTTTATATTATAAAAATAACTTAATTGAAGAGTTGAAAATGAACTCTTTTCTTAAAAACTTCCCATAATTTGATTGGTGCAGAGACACCGGTCTTTTTTTTGTCTTTTTTCAATGCTGTATTCTTCAAACGATTAACGTCTTGCAATCTTCACAACTTCCACATAACTTCTTTATAAGATCTACAAAACTTTATTTTAAGATTTAGTTAACTTAATTAAAGAGTTGGAATGATAACACTCTTTTCTTAAAACTTCCCATAATTTGATTGGTACGAATTGTACCAATCTTTTTTTTTGCACTTATGGTCAATATTGGACATAATAAAGGTATGATTTTTAAGCTTTAAGAAAATTTAACTTTTTTTAATGCACTAAAGTAATTATAATCATTTATTATTTAACAACACTAAAATCGCATAAGAGCAACTAAGCAATCGCTGGCGTTAATGCTTGGCGCTAGCAAAGTTTTCTTTAGGAGGGCCAATAAATGGTTACGGCAAATGCACTTGATTTATTAAAAGATAAAATTAATTTGATTCAACGGGACGAAGATAAAGTGATATATTTGGTTGGCCCTGTTAAGTTACCTATTAATTTATATGGTGAAACGGTTATTTTTCAATGGTATTGTTGGCTATTATGCAACGAAATTATGAACAGTACTGAAGAAATGATTGCGAAATTATCATCTGCAAATTTGGCAGAAATGCAGCAATCGAGTGTTCTAGTATATGGAGATTTTGAAAATGCGGAAGATGCTGCGATTCGGATGCATAGTATTTGCCATACGGGTGATATCTTTGGCAGTAAGCGCTGTGATTGCGGCTACCAATTAAAAGAATCGCTGAAAATGATTGTGGATCACGGAGCGGGAGCACTTTTCTATTTAGCCAATCACGAAGGAAGAGGAATAGGACTTTTCAGCAAAGCGATGGCATATGTCCTTCAAGAAAATGGAATGGATACGGTTGAAGCTAATTTAAGCCTGGGCTTTAAAGATGATGCCCGAAATTATGATGATGCCATTGAAGTACTTAAATTTCTTCGCTCAAAACCTGTTACCATTATCACGAATAATCCGCGTAAAATAGAAGCATTGCAGAATTCTGATCTGAATATTTCTGAACGTGAACCATTATGGGGAGATGTTTCCGAGTATAACAAGCGATACCTTCAGACAAAAATTAACCGTTCTGGGCATTTTAAAGGAGGGCAACTGTATGAATGAGCAAGAACACTTTATGAAGTTGGCGCTTGAAAATGCTTGGGCGATGAAAGGGCAGACTGATCCAAACCCGCTTGTTGGAGCAGTGATTGTGAATGATAACCGAATCGTCGGTATAGGTGCACATATGAGAGCAGGTGAACCTCATGCCGAGATTCATGCACTGAACATGGCT
Source organism: Caryophanales bacterium (assembly GCA_035254805.1). Lineage (GTDB taxonomy): Bacteria > Bacillota > Bacilli > Bacillales > Cytobacillaceae > JAUZPL01. The sequence goes on from DATFAH010000339.1 coordinate 1,507, forward strand.
GGGGAAAAAGCATTGGGAGGAACGATTTATGTAACGCTTGAACCTTGCTCCCATCATGGAAGAACAGGTCCTTGCGCAGAAGCAATTGTACGGGCTGGGCTTAAAAGGGTTGTTGTGGCGACTCTTGATCCCAATCCACTTGTATCGGGCAGAGGTATCGAAATTCTTCGAAATGCAGGAATTGAAGTGAGTGTCGGTGTATGTGAAGAAGAATCTAGAAAGATGAACGAAGTATTTAATAAGTATATTGTATCAAAACGTCCTTTTGTTACGTTAAAGTCTGCTGTTACACTTGATGGAAAAGTTGCAACGGCTACTTCTGACAGTAAGTGGATTACATCTGAGGCAGCCAGAACAGAAGTACATCAGCTCCGCCATGAAAATGCGGGCATTTTAGTCGGTGTCAATACTGTGATTTCAGATGATCCAGAGCTAACGGCACGGATTCCAAATGGAAGGAATCCTATCCGAATTGTTTTAGACTCATCATTACGTATTCCACTAGATAGAAAGGTTGTCACTGATCAAAAAGCACCTACATGGATTTTTACGACCAAGGTTCATGATGTGAATAAAAAGCAAGCATTAGAGGATGCTGGGATAAAAGTATTTGTTACTGGCGGCGTAAAACATGTGGATTTAAATGAAACGATGGCAATCCTTGGTGAAAAATTTATTTCATCCCTGTTAATAGAAGGCGGCGGTGAAATAAATGCTTCTTTTATCGAGAATAAATTGATTAATAAACTCATACTTTATATTGCTCCAAAGGTAATTGGCGGAAAACTCTCCCCTAGCTTTATTGAAGGGGCTGGGGTGATGAAAATGAACGAAGCCATTGAGTTTACAGACGTTTCTTTCAGTCAAGTCGGAAAAGATTTTAAATTTATCGGTTACCCTGTATATAGTAAAGAATAAAAGGCTGTGATTATATGAAATTTGGATTTGATATTGATGATACATTAATAAATCTCAGAGAACATGCCTTTCATTTATATAATAAAAAGTTGAATAAAAACATTGGGCTTGATGTTTTTCATTCATTGAAAACACTTGAAATTCATGAACCATTTGGCCTTACTGCAAAAGAGGGCGGAAAGATGTGGAATAGTCTTCTGGAGGAGATTTATTATACAAATTGTCCAACTTTTCCTTTGGCCGCGGAAATGCTGCATGAATTGGAGAACAATGGACACGAGGTTATCTATATTACGGCTAGAGCAAAGGAACATGGAGATCGGACAAAAAAATGGCTAATCGAAAATGGCTTTCCTGTTCATGATGATCGATTTTTTTATGGAATGAATGATGATGAAAAAGTTCATATTATCGAAGAACTTGGATTGGATTATTTTTTTGATGATAAACCGGCTGTTTTGGAAACATTGGTTGATAAGCCAGTAAAGGTCTTTGCAAAAAGCAATGCATATAATTCGCATCTTGATATACCGCGAATTTCGGATTGGGTGGAATTGAGAAAAATCATAATTAAAAAATGAACCG
>DATFAH010000340.1:0-5328 GCA_035254805.1 Caryophanales bacterium
AAATAAAGAAAGGGGCAGATGATCATCTGCCCCTTCTTCTATCATTATGTTGTATATGGTGGCTGTTCATCTCTTTTTGGGTCATCATGCACTGGATGTGCCCCAGGGTATTGCCGTGGAATATTTTGATGTAATGACTTGTATTCATAGTTAAAGGGAGTATAGTAGCGCTGTCCTTCCCGCCAAGGAGTGCTTTTATTTTGCACTTGTTTGTTTTTCCTAATTGGGGATCCGTAAGGACCTTCAGGAAGGGTTTCCGCCGTAAGGTAATCTTTTTGTTTTTCAACATTTGAAAAGTCCGAATACTCTCTTTTTTGTTTTTCTTTCATCCATATTTCACCCCTTTAGAATATTAGTATCCCAAAAAGGGGAAGATTCATGTTACTTTAAACAATTTCCGCTAAAAAGTCCTTTAACTCTTCCGCATCCTCTTCATTCAATTGAAAAGCGTGTTCTATATAGCCTTCCTCTTCAAGGTCATCAGGACCGATAATCGCAAACCTGCTCCCTAGCAAGTCAAGAACAAGCTGTTTCCCGTAATAACGGTCTGATTTGACAATGGCTAAATCAAAACGCTGGTTACCTACAAAGCTAATGAATCTTGTTTTTGTTTCTTCTGTATCATCATATAAAAAAAATGGTTCTGTCATGGAAAGGCTCCTTTTTTAATTCTTCTTATTTCGACACAACTCCATTTTAACAGAGTATTGAAAACTTTTGCAGTAAAGAGTTATTCATGGAATATTAGAAAATTTCCTCGAAAGGAAAATACGAATATTGTCTTTTTGTGGTACAATTAAGTTATATTTTGATGTTTTCTTCTGAGAGGGATGAATGAAATGCATCGTTATGCCGAAAGAGTCAAAAGGTTTACAATATGGGGAAAAATTTTTCTTCCTTTTTCCTCCATGCGCTTTTATCCCCCCCAATTTATTGTAAGAAATCCCGTTATTGAAGGAGTAAAAGCTGCTTTTTATCATGATTATGAAGTTGCTGTGATTGTTTTTAATTTGAAAAATTTAAAGGAATTAGCTGAGCAACTTGGGAAATTTCGTTACAATCAATTTATGGAAGCTTTAAGAAAATCTTTTCGGAGCAGTATTGAACGCGAGCTTTCCCACGATGAAGTGATTTCCCTGCATGATTTTTCGGGAGATGGATTTACCTTACTGATAAAATTAGAAGATGATCTGCAATTTTTACCAGAAATCGACAGTACCATTCGTAAAATTGTTGATGATGTTGAACAAAACCTGTATTTACAGTTTGCACCGCTCATTCCTCAGTTTGAATCAGGGTATATGTTTGTTGAAAAAAGACATGATTCAGTTGATGCGGCAGTTGCAAAAGCTTACAAGCAAGCAGTGATGATGGCCGAAAAAAGGGTCCAATCCGAGTATAATGAAATGATGTTTGCGATGAGCCGAATTATATTCCAAAAGGATATAAAGCTATTGGCGCAACCAATTATGGATGTTTCTACAAATCAAATTTATGCTTGGGAGATGCTTTCACGCGGCCCAGAAGGAACAATTTTTGAAAGCCCGTTATCTCTTTTTTCGGTAGCAAGGCAGACCGGAATGCTATATGAACTTGAAATGATTGTCTTTGAAAAAGCGTTTCAGCTCATAAAAGCAACAGAATGTAAGCAGGAAATTTTTATTAATTGTACACCGCTAACACTTGGAAATATGAGCTTTATCCATGATTTACAAAAGCTAATGGAGCGATACAAAGGGATTTCCCCGCGACAAATCACCTTTGAAATAACAGAGCGGGATTCAATTGAAGAAATCATCGACTTTATACATAACATTAAGAAATTACGTTTCATGGGTTTTAAGATTGCAGTCGACGATACAGGTGCTGGTTATGCGAGTTTGAATACCATAAGTGAGGTATTACCTGATATTATTAAAATTGACCGTTCTGTCATTGAAAATATTGATAAAAATTCTGTTAAAGAATCCATGTTAAAAGGCTTACTTCTTGTAGCTAAAGAGGCAGGATCATTGGTGGTTGCCGAAGGTATTGAAAACGAAGAAGAGGCATCCGTTCTCACAAGAAATAATGTTGATCTAGCTCAAGGTTATTATTATGCCCGGCCTGGTTTACTTGTTTAATACAAATAAAAAAGGAAGTGGATTGGAATGTATTTTGTCGATCGGGAAAAAATAGAAGAAAAATTGGTATATCTTGAGAATCAAATTACTCTATTTTCTACGAGAGAAGCTTGGACAACCCCCATTGAAGTAGCTGCATTGGAGCGAATTACACACATCATGATTGAGGTTGTTTTAGATGTTGGTAATACCATGATTGATGGATTTATCATGCGTGACCCAGGAAGTTATGATGATATCGTCGAAATCTTAATAGATGAGAAGGTCATTACAAATGAAACGGGTAAAACGCTAAAAATGCTGATTCAATATCGAAAAATGCTTGTACAGACGTACACGGAAATTGATCATTCCGCTTTACAAACGGATTTTTCAAATCACATTCAGGAATTCACGTTGTTTATTAAAAATGTTAGAGACTACCTAGTTAATGAACTAGGACCAGTTTCTGCCTTTAAAAACTAATGATTGACCGCTCTGGCGGTCTTTTTGATAGGAGCATCTAAAGATGAAAACATATAAAGGTTATTTAATTGATCTTGATGGAACCATGTACAAAGGTTCTGAACGAATTGAAGCAGCAAGTGATTTTGTGAAAAGGCTTTGTGAGAAAAATATTCCGTATTTATTTGTAACAAACAATTCATCAAGAACACCTGCACAGGTTGCGGAGAAATTACTCCAATTTGATATTCCGGCAAATGAAAATCTAGTGTTTACAACAAGCCAGGCCACTGCCAATTATATTTATGGTCGAAAACAAGATGCGTCAGTCTACGTGATTGGAGAAGAGGGGATTCGAACGGCTCTCGAAGAAAAAGGGTTTGTTTTTGGAGGAGAGAATGCTGATTTTGTTGTTGTCGGGATTGACCGAGAGATCAATTATGAAAAATTGGCAATTGCCTGTTTAGCTGTGAGAAATGGGGCTACGTTTATTTCAACAAATGGTGATATTGCCTTACCAACAGAACGTGGTTTATTGCCAGGAAATGGGTCATTAACATCTGTTATTACCGTTTCAACGCAAACACAGCCCATTTTTATTGGAAAACCGGAAAGTATTATTATGGAACAAGCACTAAAGGTCTTAGGTACAACGAAGGAAGAAACCTTAATGGTCGGTGATTACTATGATACCGATATTTTAGCTGGTATGAATGCGGGGATGGACACGTTGTTAGTTCATACAGGTGTTACCACGAAGGAATTGCTTGCTGGGTATAATCAGTTGCCTACGTATGCCATTGATTCATTAGATCAATGGGAGATTATTTAACGCTGCAAACACCTTACCGTGCTTTAAAAGCAGTGTGATTTTTTGAAATCCACTGCTTTTAAAGTTTTATCTCATTCTTAAGATTGATTCCTATAGATGTGTTTCGGTGATATCTTCGTTCATTTCGGTGATATATGTTTTTGAAAATAAATTAATCTTCCTCTGTGGACTCAAGTCGGTGGGCCAGTCTGCTTGAAGCTGCTGCAGCAATAGCCCCGACAATATCATCTAAAAAAGTGTGACATTCCCCAGTAGATTTATCATTAAGTCTTTGAAGAATTCCTGGTTTTTGTTTATCAATATATCCGTAATTTGTAAAGCCAATGGAGCCATATACATTGACTATAGAAAAAGCTAGAATTTCATCGACCCCATATAGGCCTTCATCCACTTTTATGATCGATTGAAGCGGTTCCTCAAGCATTCCTTTTTCAGCAAGCATATCCAACTGGATGCCCGTAATAATCGCATTTTGAACCTCTCTTTTTGAAAGAACCCTTTCTACATTTTCGATGCAAGCTTCCAACTTTAAGTTTTTATGATATTTATTCTGGAGATAGTACACGAGATCAGCAATATCCTGGATTTCGACCCCTCTTTCTTTTAGCCATCTCCGTGCAGTTTCTTCTGTCAAGTCCACTTTTCTTTGGTTTGACATATAGTTATCACCTTTTCCTTAAATTTTATAAAATCATCATGGATTGGTTTTTAGCTAATAGGAATTTTACCTTTTTTAATAATAAATTATGCCCTTTTGTTTTAAAAAGGAACATGAGGATAAATATTCTTCATACAGCACTTCCATTCCCATATTTCTCATACGTTTTACATATATATGACATAAGAATTAAGTTTTAATGAGGTGTGGAAAATGCTGCAAAAGATGTTAGAAAAACAATATGGGTTGACAGTAAATGAACATGTAAAAATTGATTCATATGATGCATTAAGGGCGAATGGCTGGTTTTACTTAATTGCTAAGCCAGGAAATCGGGCAGAGGAAGAGATCATGGAATTAGAACGGATTGCCGAGCATTTAAGAAATTATGGTGATTACCATGTTCCTATGTTTCTTTCTTCAAAGGAAGGAAAGATCTTAACAAATTGGGAAAATAGCCAATACTGCGTTTTAGCAAATCGTCAAACAGACATAAAACCACAGCAGAGGCTGGGGCGAAAGTTAGCAAAATTTCATGAGCGTGGTCGGATGATTTCGTTTCAAATTGAACGATCAAGTAGAATAGGAGAATGGAAGAAATTATGGGAGAAAAGGCTCGAACAAATGGAAAAGGTTTGGAATGGGCTTCTCTTTCATACACCTGACAATGAATTTGAAAGGATGTTTATTGAATCTTTTCCGTATTATATGGGATTAACAGAAAATGCTATTCAATATTTAGTAGATGCTGAAATTGATGATGAGCCTAACCAATCTGATTCAGGAACTGTCTGCCATGAACGATTTTCGCCGCTGTCATGGGGAACGGAGTGTATTATAAAAAACCCGTTTGATTGGGTGTTTGATCACAGGAGCCGTGATTTAGCAGAATGGACGAGAGAGCGTTATTTTCGAAATAGCCAAATATACCATTTAGACTTAAAGCAATTTTTTCAAGAGTATCAAAGTATTTCCGTGCTTTCGCCCTTCTCGTGGAAGTTATTATATTCAAGGATTTTATTTCCTTTGCATTACTTTGATTGTATTGAAAATTACTATAATGTTCATTCTGAACAAGAAAAAAAAGGTTTAGAGGAACGATTAAGTAAAATCTTACGACAATCGAGTGAATATGAACGCTTTTTAGGTGGGTTTTATCAACTCGTTGAAGCTCCTGTTAAAAAGTTTAAACTGATCCAGCCTGAGTGGATTCATATCTAATATCTGATAATCAGACAATTTGGCAGAAATATGCTAAAATGAGTGTATAC
>DATFAH010000341.1:0-4891 GCA_035254805.1 Caryophanales bacterium
GGGGTGGTCACTATTAAACTTACAAAACGACAGGAAGAAATTCTGCAAATTGTTAAAAGTAACGGCCCAATTACGGGAAAACAAATTGCTGAAAAATTATCACTCACTCGTGCTGCTTTAAGACCTGATTTAGCGATACTAACAATGGCTGGGAATCTTGATGCTAGGCCGAGAGTTGGTTATTTTTTTAATGAAGATCGAGAAGCTTCCCTTCAAGTAAAAAAATTTATTCAGCAACAAGTCGCAAATTTTAAGGCACACCCCATTGTGGTCCAGAAATCTACTTCTGTATACGACGCAATTGTACAGCTATTTTTAGAAGATGTTGGCACTTTATATGCTATCGATGAAAATGGCTATTTAGCTGGAGTTATCTCCCGAAAGGATCTACTTCGAACAGCAATTGGGAATAAGAATCTTGAAAATCTACCTGTAAGTGTTATTATGACAAGAATGCCGAATATCGTTATGATTCAACCAGAAAATACATTATTAGAAGCGGCAAAAAGAATGATTGATAACCATATCGATTCATTACCTGTTGTAAAGGAAGTTGATCAAATGCCCCATACATATATGGTAATTGGGCGGATTACAAAGACGACCATAACTAGAGCATATCTGGAAATTATTGAGCAATAAGGGAGGGGGAAGCGACTTTGGATCAGAAAGAAATTGTTTATGTTATCTCTGACTCAGTAGGTGAAACTGCTGAATTTGTAGTGAAAGCAGTGGCAACACAGTTTAATGGCGGTCATGTAGAAATTCGCCGTAATTCCTATGTAGAAGAGATTGAAGATATTGAGGATGTTTTGATTTTGGCTAAGAAAAGCCAATCCATTATTGCTTACACACTTGTCATACCTTTTTTAAAGGCTTACTTAGATCATCGGGCTCAAGAAGAAGGGGTTATCGCAGTTGATTTGTTAAACCCCCTCATGAATGCCTTTATGAATAAATTTAATAAAATGCCGAATCAAAAACCAGGATTATTGCGGAAACTAGATGATGATTATTTCCGTAAGATTGAAGCGATAGAATTTGCTGTTAAATATGATGATGGGCGTGATCCACGCGGTGTTTTGCGGGCTGACATCGTTCTTATGGGGGTATCCCGAACATCAAAGACGCCATTATCGATGTATTTAGCACATCAACGATTTAAAGTGGCAAATGTTCCGTTGGTACCTGAGGTTCCACCGCCGGATGAACTGTTTGAAATTCCAAGAAAAAATTGTATTGGGTTGATTATTTCTCCGGATAAACTTAATGAAATACGTAAAGAACGCTTAAAAGCACTAGGACTAGGTGCACAAGCCAATTACGCCAGCTTTGAGAGAATTTTAATGGAGCTAGATTATGCCGAAAAAATCATGAAGCGAGTAGGCTGTCCAATTATCGATGTTTCGAATAAAGCAGTTGAAGAAACGGCGAGTTTAATATTAGATGTGTTGAAAAAAAGAGAGGAGCAATAAGGAAATGAAAAAATTTGTTTATTTATTCCACGAAGGCAACAGCGAGATGAAAGAACTTTTAGGAGGAAAAGGGGCTAATTTAGCAGAAATGACTCGAATTGGCTTACCTGTCCCATATGGTTTTACGATTTCAACACAAGCTTGTAATGCTTATTATGAAGCACAAAAAACCATTCCTGCTGAAGTTGAAACACAAATATTAGAATCATTAAATAGCCTTGAGCAAAAAATGGGCAAAAAACTTGGTGACCCAGAAAATCCATTACTTGTTTCTGTTCGTTCTGGTGCAGTTTTCTCGATGCCAGGAATGATGGACACAATCTTAAATCTAGGAATGAACGACGAAACAGTGGAAGGTGTGGCAAGATTAACGAATAATCCACGATTTGCTTACGATTCATACCGTCGTTTTATTCAAATGTTCAGTAATGTTGTTCTTCAAATTGATACATTTTACTTTGAACAGTTATTAGAAGAAACTCGTGACGAGAAAGGCTATACAAGTGATCCTGATATGACAGCTGAAGATTGGAAAGAAATTATTGTCGGATATAAAGAAATTGTCAAAAAGCATACAAGACATGATTTCCCACAGGAACCAAAGGAACAACTATTCCTTTCTATTAATGCAGTTTTTGATTCATGGAATAATCAGCGTGCGATTGTATACCGTCGCTTAAATAAAATTCCTGACCATCTTGGTACGGCTGTTAACATTCAAAGCATGGTATTTGGTAACATGGGTAATGATTCAGGTACAGGTGTTGCCTTCACTAGAAACCCATCTACAGGTGAAGCTATCCTTTATGGTGAGTATTTAATTAATGCTCAAGGTGAGGATGTTGTTGCAGGTATCCGTACACCTCAACCAATTGCAACATTAGAAAACGAAATGCCAGAGGTGTTTAAGCAATTTTCGGAAACTTGCCACCGTTTAGAACAACACTATTTAGATATGCAGGATATTGAATTTACCGTTGAACGTGGAAAGCTTTTTATTTTACAAACACGTACAGGAAAACGTACAGCACAAGCAGCGATTCAAATTGCTGTCGATATGGTATCCGAGGCCATTATCGATAAGAAAACAGCATTGCTACGCGTGGATCCTGATCAATTAAACCAACTTTTACACCGTCGAATTGATGATTCTTATGAGCGCAAGCAATTAGCTAAAGGATTACCAGCTTCACCTGGAGCAGCTACTGGTAAGGTTGTATTTGATGCAGACGAAGCAGAGCAATTAGGCAATGATGGACAAAAGGTGATCCTTGTTCGTCCTGAAACAACTCCAGATGATATCCACGGAATTATTGCAGCTCAAGCTGTTGTAACAAGCCGCGGCGGAATGACTAGCCATGCAGCTGTTGTAGCTAGAGGTATGGGTAAAGCATGTATTTGTGGATGTGAATCATTGAAAATTGATTTAAAAGCAAAAAAATTTGCTGTTGGTGAAACTGTTGTGAATTATGGAGACATTATCACCATTGATGGTTCAACTGGTGAAATCATGCTCGGCGAAATTCCAATGATCGAGCCTGAACTATCTAATGAGTTCCAGCTTCTTCTATCATGGGCTGATGAGATCAGAAAAATTGGCGTTCGTGCCAATGCCGATAATCCAGTGGATGCGAAGAAAGCATTTGAATTTGGTGCAGGCGGAATTGGATTATGCCGTACTGAGCATATGTTTATGGACAGCAAGCGTATTCCAATCGTACAAAAAATGATTTTAGCAGATAACTTTGAGGATCGAATGGATGCTCTAAATCAATTGTTGCCAATGCAACAAGGTGATTTTGAAGGGATTTTTGAGGCAATGGAAGGCCATCCTGTAACAATTCGTTTATTGGACCCACCACTTCATGAATTCTTACCAGATAAAGAAGAACTTCTTGTAGAAGTGACTAAGCTGCAAATTACAGCTCCAGATTCACCAGAGTTAAAAGAGAAAGAGTTACTTCTTAAAAAAGTTCGTCAGCTAGATGAGTTTAACCCAATGCTTGGCCACCGTGGCTGCCGACTTGGTATGGTGAACCCAGAGATTTATGAAATGCAAGCGAAAGCGATTTTCTATGCGGCCGCAACATTAGCGGATAAAGGGATGACAGTAAAACCAGAAATTATGATTCCGCTTGTTGGACATATTAATGAATTAAAACAAATGCGCCAGTTGGTCATTGATTCTGGCGAAAAAGTTAAAGCTGAAACAGGTAAAGATTTTGATTACACAATTGGTACGATGATTGAAATCCCACGTGCAGCGTTAACGGCTGACCTCATTGCTGAAGAAGCTGATTTCTTCTCATTTGGTACAAATGATTTAACTCAAACAACATTTGGATACAGCCGTGATGATGCAGAAGGTAAATTCCTTCAGTCTTACATTGAGCAAAAAGTTCTTCCTGAAAACCCATTTGCGGTCCTTGACCGAGGCGGGGTAGGTAAATTGGTTGAAATGGGCGTTACACTTGGACGTCAAACAAAACCAGGTTTAAAAACAGGTATATGCGGTGAGCATGGCGGTGAGAAGAGTTCTATCGAATTCTGCTACAAAACTGGCTTAGATTATGTAAGCTGCTCTCCATACCGTGTACCATTAGCAAGATTGGCTGCTGCACAGGCAACAATCCGTAATGAAAAAAATACTGTGGCTTACACAACAGCTTAAATAAAAGAGAGGGATGCATACATGGTTATGCATCCTTTTTCTTTGGATTTTCTATTTGCATTCAGTAAATACTATTAAAAACTTACTAAAAGGTGGTTCAGTTATGGGGGCTATTGAACGTAATGGATATCGGTTTGTACCGGAATTTAGTGTAATACAACAAAATGGGGCTATACATGTTTATAACCATGATCAATTTCTTGAAGAAATAAAGTTTTCTTTTTCCGGAAAGTTCCCTGAGCTTGATCAAATAGAGGAATTGGTGAATCAATATTGTGAAAGAAATCAGATCTAAACCGAACGTTTATTCGGTTTAGATTTTTGTGTTATTATGGTGTGAAGTGGTAGGTGATTTTAATGAATAAATTATCAGCAGTGTATCCTCTTGCAATTGAACATGCAAAGAAAAAAATATTTGAGGATATTGACTATTATATTGGAAGCAAGGAGTGCCTCCCTACTTTTCAGGAATATAAGCATGAACGTATTCACTACATTGAGCAAATTTGGGTGAATGTTTGGTTAAATAAAGCAACAAACGATGTTCCTAGAAAAGAAAAAAGGCAATTCTTAAAAGAAAGAGGCATTGAAACAGAAGGTGTAGATCGAAAAATCATCAATAAAATTTTCCGTAATGAAATAAGAAATTACCAACCATTTGATGTGATACAATGGTTGGATCATACTTTTTTAAATAATTCACCCCTATGGGAAGAACGGCATCAAAAGGCTCGACAAGATTTTC
>DATFAH010000342.1:0-5828 GCA_035254805.1 Caryophanales bacterium
TAACGCTTCTGGAAAATCTGCTAAGTACTCGACCATTTCCTCTTTTGTTTTTAAGTAAAAATGATCACTCCCTAACTTTTCTCTGGCATCATTTTGCAATTTCTCACCATTTTTTATCGCTAATAAACATTCATGAGCAAACATGTCTTCTTGCTCTAAATATTGAACATGGTTTGTCGCAACTAACGGAATCCCGACTTCTTTAGAGATGTCACAAAATTTATTTCTGATTAATTTTTCCTGTTCGAGTTGATGGTTTTGCATGGAGAGGTAAAAATGCCCTCTGCCAAACAAAGATTCAAATTTAAGGATCAATCCCTTCGCTAAGTCTTCATTGCCATTAATAATGGCTTGTTCAATTTCTCCCTCAATACCTGGGGTTATGGCAATAAGTCCTTTGCAATAATGCTTCAGCCATTTCATCGGAATGCCGTTTTTTGCTTTTGTTTGTATCGTACTCGAAATTTTCAGCAGATTTTTAAAGCCCTTTTCTGTTTCAGCTAGCATGACTAGGGGATAGGATAGTGAAGGTGTATCCTCGCTTTCTACGTCCGCTGTTAATCCTACAATTGGTTTTATCCCATTTTTTTGACAAAGTTTAAAAAATTCAATTGCGCCATACATGACATTTCGATCTGTTAAAGCAAGACTTGAAAAACCTTTTTGTTTTGCTTTAAAAATCATGTTTCCCACAGAAGCTGTACTTGAAAGTAAAGTATACGCACTGTAAGTTTGAAGGTGAATAAAAGACAAACAATCACACCCTTAAAAAATCATTCTTCATGTTTAATTATAGTGCTTTAGCTCAAAAAAAGAAAATATGTTCTCATTTCAACAATCTCTTATACAAACATAATTTTACTCCGCAGTCCATATGATGGTAGTAGGCTTGTTTTAAAAGGTGGTTATATGAATGAAAGAAATAGGCTTTTTTCCTACTTTTATTGAGAGCTATTTTATTGCACTTGGTGTTCTTTTAGGTGGGGCGCTAATAGGAGGGGTCGCTTCCTTCCTTACCGGACAACCTGTTTTAACAACCATCTACCGAATATCCTCATTAATCAGGATATGGGCAATTGTTGCGGCAATTGGCGGCACTTTTGATACGGTATATAGCTTTGAACGAGGTTTGTTCGATGGAGGGACAAAAGATCTCTTTAAACAATTTTTGTTAATCATGTCAGCCTTGGGAGGTGCTCAAACGGGTGCCCTTATCATCAGATGGCTTACACAGGAGTATGTTTCATCATGAGAATTCCACCTTTATACAAAAAGCCCTCCTGGCAGCGTTTATTAGCAGGTACTGTAATTGGCGGTGCCATTAGTTGGTGTATTTTTATATATATTTTTGGAGTTTGGCAAGAGGAGCATACAAAACTTATTCTTGAGCAGAAAGAAGAAATCGCAAAATTGAATAATGATCTAAATATTTGGCAGGAAGAATATAAAACAGCAAATAAACGCAATATTGAACAAATCACGGTCCAAAAAATTAATGTGAGAATAACAAACTGGGAAAAGTATGGTCTTGATTCCTTTAGCGCTTTTCAAGTGGAAGACAAGGTTAAAAAAGACATCGGAATGATGATGGCAAAAGACTTAGAAACCGTATTTAAAAGTAAAGATCTGATTAAAAAAATCATTGAGAATAAAACTTTCAAAATAAACGAGAAGCGTTACAGGTTGGAAATTAAAGAAATGGTTATTTATACGACCCTTTCCATTCAGTTGGAAATTCGTTTTGAAAATCGGTCCTAAAAATTTTAGGACCGATTTATTATGGATTTTATTCGTTACAAACCTTTTCCATCTCTGCAATGACATTTTGGACTTCGTCCCATGAATAGATCGAGGCACCAGCAGCTAGTGGATGACCGCCGCCATTATACATTTTGGCTACATCATTAATCACAGGACCTTTTGAACGAAGACGAACGCGGATTTGATCATCTTCCTCGATGAAAAAGACCCATGCTTTAATTCCTTTCACATTTCCTAAAGTTCCGACAAGTAACGATGCCTCTGACGGAATGGCCCCGTATTCCTCTAAAAGCTGTTTTGAAATAATCATTGAGGCCACACCACTTGCCCTTAATTCGAAGTTTTGCAAAATATACCCATTCAATTTCACGATGTTACTTTCAAGTTCGTACATTTGATCATACAGTTTAGTTTTTGAAAAATGATAATGAATCAATTCGCCAGCATATCCAAAGGTTTTATCTGTGGTGCTCGGAAACAGAAATCTCCCTGTGTCCCCGACAATTCCTGCATATAAAAGTCTTGCTGCTTCATCATTCATTTTAAGTCCTGACTGCCTGCCAAATAAATAAAATTCATAGATCATCTCACTGACAGAGCTAGCATTTGTATCAACCCACAGGATATCCCCATATGGATCTTCGTTTGGATGGTGATCGATTTTGATGAGCATTTCACCCATTGAATACCGATTATCACAAATTCTTTCTGCATTAGCTGTGTCACAGACAATCACTAATGCCCCATCATAAACCTCATCATCAATTTTATCCAAACGCCGCAAATAATGTAAGGAAGAATCTTCTTTTCCAACGGCGAAAACTCTCTTTTCAGGAAATGATTCTTGTAAAATTTCTACTAATCCACATTGTGACCCATATGCATCTGGATCTGGTCGAACATGTCGATGGACAATGATGGTTTCATACCTTTTGATCGTTGCTAAAATTTCCTGTTTCATATCAAAACTCCCTCGTTTGTTTTGTATAGCATTTTACACTATTTCGAGATACAATATTAAAAGATTGTCGAATAATGGAGGATCTTAAAATGCCTATTCTTGTTTTATTAATTAGTTTATTACTAGCTTTCTATGTATTTTATAAAATAAAGTATGTCAGAAGCAACCGTCCTGTCGAAAAGAAATGGCTTTTGGCAAAATCAAGGATTGCCCTTGGTCTCTTTGTTTGTCTCTTTGGGATCAACCAGTTATTCTTGTTTCATACACTCATTACGTATTTAGTTGCCGCCATTTTTATTTTAATTGGCGTCTCAAGTGCCTATACTGGATTTAAAATGTGTAAACATTACCTACCATTTGCCATTAAAGAAGCAGAAAGTTTCTTAGAATAACCAATAATATTTAAGCCGCTTCGCATTCACGAAGCGGCTTTTTAATCGTTTAGGAAATTATAAAATACTAACTTGTTGATAACTTTAATTAAGTTTATTGCCGTCTAGCTTTAAGCGCCTATCGACTAGCGTACTTCGGGCCATCTCCCTACGATAAGTCAACATCGATTCACCTTTCGGTTCATCGTGTTTCCTTTATCTCAGTCGAAGCCCCTACAGTCCGTACGTCGATGATCAAGGCGCTTGCGCTTTTGTTCTTCCATTTAATGACGATCAATGATTTGGCACATCATCATCGCTTTGCCTACAAGTGTGCCATCGTTAAAGACTTCCACATCAACCTTCCCAAACTTTCGGCCAACTTCAAGCACCTTTGGGAAAATCTCAATAACACTATCCATTTGCACTGGTTTTAAATAATAAATTGTCATATTTTCAATAACAAGATCCCCTTTTTTATAGTTTCTTAAGGCTCTGCTTGTTGCTTCAGAGACGATGGTTGTAAATACACCATATGATATCGTACCGAGATGGTTCGTCATTTGCGGTGTAATTTCGCAGGAATACGTATCCTCCATTTTGGTTTTCCCACGAATGAGCGTCAAATGATTTGTAACAATATCATCCAATGTTTCACCAACTTGCGGCTGACGCTGATTCATTTGCAACGCTTTTAGAACATCTTGCCTACTAATGATTCCCTCTAGACGATTTGAATCATCCGCAACAGGGATTAATTCAATTCCCTCCCAGACCATCATGTGTGCTGCAGAAGCAACACTTGTTTTTCCACTAACGGTAAGAGGATTTTTAGTCATGATTTTGTCTATTTGTGTTTCCTTTTCATGCCCAACGATATCCTTAGCAGTAATGACCCCTTGAATTTTCATATTTTGATCCACAACAGGGTAACGACTATGTGATGTCTCTTTATTGTATAGTTTCCATTGTAAAATTTTATCACTTGTTTTCAAATAATAGATTTTTGATAACGGGATGAGAATATCCTCTACCAGAATAATTTCTTTTTTAATTAATTGATCATAAATGGCACGGTTAATCATTGTGGCCACAGTAAATGTATCATAACTAGTTGAAATGATTGGGATCTGAAGCCTATCAGCTAGTTTTTTAATCTCATCCTCTGCATCAAATCCACCTGTAATTAAGACTGCTGCGCCTGCTTTTAAGGCAAGTTCATGTGCTTTTGTCCTATTACCAATAATCAGTAGGTTTCCAGCACTCGTATAACGCATCATTGCCTCTAATTTCATCGCACCAATTACAAATTTATTTAGCGTTTTATGGAGTCCTGCCTTTCCTCCTAAAACTTGCCCGTCCACAATATTTACAACTTCTGCAAATGTTAGTTTTTCAATATTTTCTTTTTTCTTACGTTCAATTCGGATGGTTCCTACTCTTTCAATTGTACTGACAAAACCCTTATTCTCTGCATCTTTAATGGCACGATAGGCCGTTCCTTCGCTGACCTTCATCGCCTTGGCGATTTGCCTGACTGATATTTTTTCCCCAATAGGAAGTTCATCGATATATTGTAGTATTTGTTCATGCTTTGTAGCCAAGACTTTCACCCTTTATATTAAATTCCCTTAACCCCGGGTTTATTTTTCCGGTATACACTAAATTTTATTATAAAGCGTAAAAAGGCTTGATTCAATGCGTCAAAGTTATAATAAGTAAATTCCCTTAATAGTAGGAGCGTTTTTTATTCCTTTTTGGGAGAATTTTTGTTTCTCGATTACTCTTTTTAGGATGATATAGTATACCTGTCAAGTTCCCCGCAATCACCATCAAGGCAAATATAAGCCATGCAATCGAGAATGTCTTTTCAGCCCCATATGTGGCTAACGATAATTTTGGTACTGCATAGTATAGCAAAAATCCACAAACTAATAGGCAAAGTAAATATCTGTTTTTTTTCATCATTTTTCCTCCTTAAAGACTGCTTGTTTCATTTTTATGCTTTAAGGAAGAAAAAAAGTCGACTACAACGAAATTGCTTCACCTGGTTTTAGGATTTTTCCGTTTTGATCCCCAAGCAATTGGATAAATTGTTCAGGATCCTGTTTAATTGGCGGGAATGTATTATAGTGAATTGGAACCACCATTTTTGCATTTAAAAGTGTTGCTGCATAGGCTGCATCCTCAGGACCCATTGTGAAGTTGTCCCCTATTGGCAAGAATGCCATGTCAATTGGATGGCGTTCACCAATTAACTTCATATCTGAGAAAAGACCTGTATCACCAGCATGATAAATGGTTTTTCCTTCATTCATAAACAGAACTCCCATCGGCATGCCTAAATAAATAATTTCCTTTTGCTCTGTGATGATAGCTGAGCTATGAAAGGCTTGGGTAAATTTCACTTTTCCAAAATCAAATTGATAGGCTCCGCCAATATTCATTCCATGTGTTTTAAGCCCTTGCCAGCTCAAATAAGTCGCAATCTCAAAGTTGGAAATGACTAGTGCATCACTCTTCTTTGTCAATTCTACCGTGTCCCCAATATGATCACCATGACCATGGGTTAAGATAATCACATCTGGATGAACATCTTCTGTCTTAATCCCTGCTAATCCATTCCCGGTAATAAACGGATCAATTAAAATGGTTTTTCCACCTGTTTCAATTTGAACAAATGAATGTCCGTGAAAAGCAATCTTCATGTTCCCATCTCCTTTTAAAATTAATTT
>DATFAH010000343.1:0-2300 GCA_035254805.1 Caryophanales bacterium
TTACATAACTACATGCCTTGGTCAGAAAATATCCAAGCTACATGTGCAAAATAGCCAACTATCTGAAAAAATTCTCAGATTGTTGGCTATTCGTCGTGCGTACCGTAATGGTGCGCTATTTTTTTATATTTCGGGCTTACAGAAAGCTTTATCAACTTAGAAACTCGCCTAAATTTTTTAATGCACCGTTGAATGAGCACCACTAATGGTGACGGTACCACTTTCTAGGGGCTGCCGTAACATCGTCGTGGTGCTGAAATGATAAAAATATGGCGAAATATATCTTACCTTTAACAATAAATAAATGCCCATCACGTATAGTGATGAGCAAATTGAGACTAGTTTCTTCTATAACATAATTGATGACGTCGAAGACTAGATTTATGTCCGTAATGTAACCTCATTGGACAACTTAATATTATTGTGCCAAAAGTTGTATTCATCTAGTTTTTGATTCACTTGGTCATAGACTGGTTTTGTTCCTGTTGGATCCTTGATTGTTACCATTAAACAAAAATCCTGACTTAAGTCAGTCTCTTCTAACTGGGCCTTAGTCTCTATATGATCCCTAAATAATCCCTTTAAAAACAAGTACCATTTTTTGTCTTTAGTAGTATATTTCAATTGATTAGCTTCAGTCATCTCAGACAAATTAACTGCATATTTCTTTACTGGATAATACTTGTCCCCATACTGTATTAGTAGCCTTTCTTTCAGAGCAAAATCATCTTGATTGTTTTTCATCTTTGTCTTACTATAAGCACTCTCGAGTAGCAGATTTTTCGAACCGTCTCTTCCTACAGGATTAAGTATGTTTCTGCGTGTTGTATCACGGTCTTTTTTGGTATCATAGGTTCCCATCTTAATGTCAATATTCGACTGCGAATATTCTGCTCTTTGAGAAGAAACTAATATCGGATTGTAAACTAAGGTAACAATAATCTGACCACTGTAGTAATCTCCTTCAGCTAAACAATCTGGCATAGGAAAATCCATAATATCTATGTATTCCCCTTTTGAAATCTCATCCTTCAGTATCAACGTCGCCTCATGAGGAGAGTTATAAAGAATGCTTCTTACGCTTTGCGGCTTACCAAAACCCACTTGATTAACCCTCTCTACATTAGGGATTTTTAGTAATTCAGAATAACTTGCAGAATGAACCATCAAAGTTTTTAATAAAAGCGGATCAAATTCTTCATCCATCTCTTGATATAGACCGGCAGCTAATGCAGCAATCCGAGGGGTCGAAAAGCTTGTCCCAACTGATTGATGTAAGGAACCATCTAAACCAAATGATTTTACCCCAGTAGTAACCAGTTGATTTTGTTCATTTAATCCGGCATTTCCACCATAATGAACTACTTCTGGTTTAATAATATACGATGGACCTCTTCCAATTCTAGTGAATGGAGAGGGATTATCTACATCCGCTAAGTCTGTATTTGACTTTTTATGTGCTATTGAGCCAACTACTATTGACCTAATAGAATCTGCTCCTTGATGAATTTTGCCTTTAGGATGACCAATAGTGAAATTACTACAGTTTCCTGCCGACTTACATATCAGTACATTATACTTATCTTGCAAATCATCTAAAGCTACTGCAAAATCCGAAAAACTAGTTTCATCAACTGGTGTAGTTATACTTATTGATAGGTTCCAAACCTTTACTTCTTTATAGTGCGTTTTTATAGCTTCTTGAATATTTCTAATTAACTCGTCTTCACTAATTCCATCTTTGTCAGTATCCGGGAAAACACAAGCATCAAGAACTTTAACACCATTTGTCCCAACCCATTCTCGATCCTCAAGTTGATCTCCGTATACTACCACCCCAGATACAAAAGTACCATGATTCTTTTTCATATAAGCTTCTGGATACGCTGTCCAACTCGCTTCACTTAACCAGGGTTTAATATGAGGAATATTGGCTATTCCGTTATCAAGGATACCTACAGTTGCATACTCCTTGCCGTCTTCAGGCAAAAGGACTGCAACATCCATATCATCAGTCGGACCCATATCTAAAGCTACTTTATATTTGGGCATTGGCTCTATTGAATAGACCGCTTCAAAGGCTTCATCATTATTTATCAATTGCAAAGCGTCTTGATTTACAGATTTTATATTGTAAATGATATGGTCAGAAGTGTAGTGTGTCTTTTCTAGCTGCAAGCCTAAATCTGAGACCGACTTTTCAAAGTAGTTTCTAATGGATGAATTCTGCTCGTAATTCTGGAAGTTTATTAACCTTACTTTGTAATCTTCCTTTACATCTTTTTCACTTTTTACAATAA
>DATFAH010000344.1:0-3227 GCA_035254805.1 Caryophanales bacterium
TTCCGAATATTTGAATTTATATAATTCCTTACTGTTATAGTGGACAAGCAAGGTTGCCATTATATAAAATGAAAACGCAGTCAATTTTTTTCTGAACTAACTAGGAGGACGTGTTATGAATATCCATGAGTATCAAGGTAAAGAGATCCTCAAAAATTTCGGGGTTATGGTTCCAAACGGAAAGGTAGCTTTCACAGTTGAAGAAGCCGTAGAAGCTGCAAAAGAGCTAGGTACAAAGGTATGTGTTGTAAAAGCGCAAATTCATGCTGGCGGCAGAGGAAAAGCTGGTGGAGTAAAAGTAGCGAAAAATCTTGAGGAAGTTCGTATATATGCAAATGAGATTTTAGGAAAAACGTTAGTCACTCACCAAACAGGTCCAGAAGGAAAAGAAGTAAAACGTCTGCTTATCGAAGAAGGCTGTGACATTAAAAAAGAATATTATGTTGGTTTAGTACTTGACAGAGCAACTTCACGCGTTGTTTTAATGGCATCAGAAGAAGGCGGAACGGAAATCGAAGAGGTAGCGGCAAAAACACCAGAGAAGATTTTCAAGGAAGTAATTGATCCAGTATTAGGACTAATGCCATATCAAGCACGTCGTATAGCACTTCGGATTAATATTCCTAAGGAGCTTGTCAATCAGGCTGTTAAGTTTATGATTGGTCTATATAATGCTTATATTGAAAAAGATTGTTCAATTGCTGAAATTAACCCACTTGTTGTAACTGGTGATGGCAAAGTTATGGCATTAGATGCAAAGCTTAATTTTGATTCAAATGCCTTATTCCGCCAAAAGGATGTACTTGCATACCGTGACCTTGAAGAGGAAGATCCAAAGGAAATAGAAGCATCTAAATATGATTTAAGCTATATCTCATTAGATGGAAATATTGGTTGCATGGTTAATGGCGCAGGCCTTGCTATGGCCACGATGGATATAGTTAAACATTTCGGCGGCCAGCCAGCTAACTTTCTAGATTGCGGCGGCGGTGCAACAGCTGAGAAAATTACTGGAGCATTTAAAATTATCCTTAATGACCCAAATGTTAAAGGTATTTTTGTTAATATCTTCGGTGGCATCATGAAATGTGATGTTATTGCAAGTGGCGTAATTGAGGCCGTTAAACAAGAAGGCTTAAGAGTTCCGCTTGTCGTACGTTTAGAAGGAACAAATATGGAACTTGGGAAGAAGCTTATTAGAGAATCTGGTCTTAATATCGTTGAGGCTGATTCAATGGCTGACGGCGCACAAAAAATCGTTTCATTAGTGGGTTAAGAAAGGAGAATTGACGTGAGCGTATTTATTAATAAAGACACTAAAGTTATCGTTCAAGGGATAACAGGTTCAACTGCCCTTTTTCATACAAAGCAGATGCTTGAGTATGGAACAAAAGTTGTGGCAGGTACATCTCCTGGTAAAAAAGGACAAGTTGTAGAAGGGATTCCGGTTTTTAATACTGTTATTGATGCTGCACAAACGACTGGTGCAACCGTTTCTGTTATTTATGTTCCTGCCTCCTTTGCAGCTGATGCGATCATTGAGGCTGTTGAAGCAGAATTAGATCTTGTCATTTGTATTACGGAACACATTCCAGTATTAGACATGGTCAAAGTGAAACGCTATATGGAAGGAAAGAAAACAAGGCTTGTCGGTCCTAACTGCCCAGGACTTATAACACCAGATGAATGCAAAATTGGCATCATGCCTGGTTACATTCATACAAAAGGTCATGTTGGTGTTATTTCACGTTCTGGAACTTTAACTTATGAAGCTGTCCATCAATTAACACAAGCTGGTATCGGACAGTCAAGTGCTGTTGGGATTGGCGGAGATCCTGTTAACGGAACGAACTTTATTGACGTTTTAAAAGCTTTCAATGAAGACCCTGAAACATATGCTGTTATTATGATAGGTGAAATTGGCGGAACAGCTGAAGAGGAAGCGGCCTCATGGGTTAAAGCAAATATGACCAAACCAGTAGTTGGCTTTATTGGCGGAAGAACGGCACCTCCAGGAAAAAGAATGGGCCACGCAGGTGCGATTATTTCTGGTGGTAAAGGTACAGCAGATGAGAAAATTCGTATTATGAATGAATGTGGCATTAAAGTTGCCGACACCCCATCAGTCATGGGTGAGACATTAATTGAAGTATTAAAAGTAAATGGACTGTACGAAAAATGTAAAACACATTAAAATAAAATCAATGAGATTAGAGCAAATAGTCCCTTTTTATGAGGGACTATTTGTACAATGATCAAAATTAATTTTAAATGGAGGTATTTAATGGATGACTTTAATGAGAGACTGACACATTTGCTGCATTACCCAAAAATCACATGGAAAAATGTTTATACTATGTTAAAAAAAGATCCAAGACTCAAATCGGTTTATCACCTTCAGCCACAAGATTTTGACTTTACTTCTTTCCCACCTCTTAATTCCTTTACAAAAGCCTCACAACACTTCCAATCTGAAACCATACACGAACAAATTAAACAATATCAAATGAATGATATAAAAGTAATTTCATTTTTTGATAAAGAATATCCACCATTATTAAAAAACATTTATCAACCCCCGTGGGTACTATTTGCAAAAGGAGACCTTTCTCTTCTTTCAATTGAACCAAAACTAGCAGTTGTGGGGTCACGTCAAGCAAGCCAATATGGGGTAAATTCTCTCCGGCATTTCATTCCGCTATTAATCGAAAAGGGAATGGTAATTGTTAGTGGACTAGCAAAAGGAATTGATACTATTGCACATGAAACAACAATCCGTCATAATGGGAAAACAATAGCAGTTATTGCAGGTGGTTTTTATCATATTTATCCAAAAGAAAATTTAGATCTTGCTATAAAAATGATGAAAACACAGCTTGTAATATCTGAATATCCTCCAGATACAAAGCCAGTAAAATGGCAATTCCCAATTCGTAATCGAATCATAAGCGGGTTATCTGTTGGTACTTTTATAATAGAAGCAAAGCAAAAAAGCGGGTCATTAATTACAGCGAATTATGCTCTAAATGAAGGAAGAGAAGTGTTTTCATTACCCGGCAGTATATTTAACCCTTTATCAAATGGGACTAATGAATTAATTCAACAAGGAGCAAAGCTGGTTACAAAGGCGGAGGATATTTTTGAGGAGATTAGATTATAACTAAGATAAAATGAATAAATTGATAAGGAAGATGGATTTTTGAACAATGTTGATTGAAGTGTAAATC
>DATFAH010000345.1:0-3506 GCA_035254805.1 Caryophanales bacterium
TGTACTAACAATGATAAACGGAAATAATTTTTTTAAAGTCGAAAGCGCAGTACCCAGTCGCTTAGAGTCATATGCAAAATTGCTATAAAAAGCCTCCATCTTCCCCCTCCTCGTATAAAATACATATGAAGAAAAAAAGAAAAGATGATTGGCAGATCATAGAAAAAGCTTGCAAGATTTTTGCGAAGCCTGTCCATTTATTTAATTCATAAATATGCATACTCACTAACCACGCTGTTCCAATCACTCCGGCATCATTTCCCAAATTTGCAACCATGATTTCTGTAGACTCCCATACAGGATTAAAAGAAAACTGCGCAAATTGTTCTTTTAATGGATTGATCAATATCTTTCCATCTTTTGAAACACCGCCACCAATGACAATCTTTTCCTCCTATGTCTACTCCAACGATCCATTTATCTTACACAATCATCACCAGCTTTATTTATGATTGTTTATCCTTTTGAAATTGAATTTCATGTCTCAAAATTAATATAGCTGTTTGAAATTCCCTTGGTGCTATTAACTGGGATTGATATAGTTCTTTTAGCTCAGCTTCCATGAGTTCGAGGTCAGCGACTCTGTCACCTATGTAAATGATGGTACCGAATTGCTTTAAAAATTGCTGTATCTCATAAACCGTTTTCATTATATTCTCCTTTGGTTATTTGATCACAATAATTATTCCTTAGTATAAGCCAAATAGCATGATGCCTCAAGGAAAGATGCCCAATTCTTTTTTTAATAGAAAAAGCTTTAGTCGAACCCATTATTTCCCATTTAACTTAATATGTTGATTTAATTTCATCAACCAAATTTTGATATTCTTTTTGATTTGGTTTTAACTGTACGGCTTTTTCTGCATTTTTCAATGCCTGATCATAATTATTTCCCTCCATATAAATGAGGGCAAGGTTATAGTAAGCTTCATCAAATTCCGGGTCCAATTTAGTTGCCTGCTGCAAGTGCAGCTTTGCCTCTGGTAGCATCTCCAGCTTAATTTCAGAAAAGGATAAAAGGAAGTAAACTTGTGCTGAAGGATTTTTGGACTTTTCCGCGATGTTTTTTAATGTTTGATAAGCATGTTTATACTGATGGTTTTTAAGATCATTTTGAGCGAGGATAAGATTCGAGCTCTCATCTCTAGCTTTAACGGATGGACTAAACCCATATGTTAATGATGACCAAACAATAAGGATTGCCATGATCAGAAATAAAAATTGCCGTTTTGGTTTTTTTATTTTTGGCAAAAAAACAATGCCTGCTGCAAGAAATCCACCTGCTAATCCACCTATATGTCCGGCGTTATCTATCCCAGTTGTGGTAAACCCCATTGCCAGATTAATAGCAAGAACAACTAGAACATTTACTCCCATTGTTCGAAAGAAAGCCTTTGGTTTGATTGTAATAATGTATAATAGGGCTCCTAAACAACCAAAAATAGCGCCACTTGCACCTGCAGAAAGAGTTGAACTAAATAAAAAGCTCGCGATACAACCCGTAAACCCAGCAAATAAATAAATAAAAAGAAAGCGAGCATTTCCGTAAATACTTTCTACGGCAATCCCAAGAAAATATAAGGCAAGTGTATTCATCGCTAAATGCATATAACCAATATGAAGAAAAACGGGTGTGAAAAACCGCCACCATTCACCTTCATAAATGTATGGGTTAAACTTTGCTCCATATTTTATTAATGTTGTGGTATTCGTACTGCCTCCATGTGTTTCTAACCAGAAGAAAACAGCAACTTGGATAATCATTAATATATAAGTTAAAAATGGGCGATATGCATCCGTCTCAATTTTCTCTGTTGTAACTATTTTTTGTGCATTTTCAAAATTCATATTTTCAATTGCATCTACTTCCTGCTGGGTAAATTCCTCACTATTCCGCAACTCTCCACCCTCTATTCCTGCATCATGAACAAACATCATTACTTTTGTTGTGCATCTATAATTACATTATAAACGAAAATAGATGTTGCTTTGAAAGAACGACACCAGATGTAAATATTTCGAAACAGTTTTAGTGCAGAAAAAAAACCATCTGTGGCATTCACCATTCAGATGGTCCTCCAAATACGGATTGAATCATTTTTCTTTTTATACCTGGCATACTCATGATAGATCCTACTGCAAGTCGGCGAATCCAGCCGGTGCCGATAATAGCATTTAATAATCGGTATCTAAACCGATATGTAAAATATCCAATCGTCCCTATCATGAAAATTGATGTTAACATACGAGACATCTTCATCCCTCCTAATTATAGTTTGAGATGTTTGATGACATATTATCCATTTTTTTCTCATAAGAAAGGGATTGAATTCTAAATGAACCCAACCCCTACTTTCTTTATTTAAAGAAGGGCTTTAATGTTTTCTTCAACACATTAACGGAATGTGCAAATTTTTCTTTTTCTTCATTATTTAAATCAAGTTCAACGATTTCCTTTATCCCATTTCGATTTACAACAGCTGGAACACCAATATAAATATCGCCTTCTCCATATTCGCCATCAAGATAAGCAGAAACAGTAAGGACAGAATTTTCATTTCCCAAGATCGCTTTGGTCAAGCGAACTAACCCCATCGCAATTCCATAATATGTCGCCCCTTTGCGTTCAATAATATGGTAGGCGGCGTCACGAACATTCAAAAAAAGATTCTCAAGGTCTACTTGTTTAAAATCAACTTTATCTTTAGCCCATTCAGGAATAGATTTGCCGGCAATATCGGCGTGGCTCCAAACTGGAAGCTCAGTATCACCATGTTCTCCAATAATATAGCCATGTACATTGCGAGGATCGACATCGAAATAATCTCCAAGTAAAGAACGGAAACGAGCTGTATCAAGAATGGTTCCTGAACCAATTACCCGTTCTTTAGGCAGCCCTGAAAATTTCCAAACAACATAGGTTAAAATATCAACAGGATTTGTAGCAACAAGGAAGATCCCATCAAATCCACTTGACATGATTTGTTCCACGATTCCTTTAAAAATTTTGGTATTTTTCTCCACGAGGTCAAGCCTCGTTTCTCCTGGTTTTTGGTTTGCACCAGCAGTAATGACGACAAGATCTGCTTTCTTGCAATCAGCATAATCACCATACCAAATTTTTGTTCGAGATGGTGCAAAAGGAAGCCCATGATTCAAATCCATGGCATCTCCCTCTGCTTTTTCTTTATTTAAATCAATCAAGACCAATTCTTCAGTTATCCCTTGATTTAAAAGGGCAAAGGCATAGCTTGAACCAACAAATCCGGTTCCGATTAAGGCAACTCTGTTTACACGGTTTATCATGATGATTCCTCCAAGAAATGATATTATTATTAGCACGAAATAAATCGTTGTATTATTATTAACTCAACTTTCGCAGAGTGAAATCGGCAAATAAGCCTTGATATAACTAGGAAGGCCCGCAATCCATTGCTGAAGTTGACGTTGAATTAAATTTTTGATTCTCTTGTTTGTCTTACTTAGGGCATCTTGAATTAGCTCGA
>DATFAH010000346.1:0-2697 GCA_035254805.1 Caryophanales bacterium
ATATAAAGCATCAAGACATTCCTGGGATGGTCGGCCGTGTCGGATCCCTGCTAGGAGAATACTTGATCAACATCGGAACCATGCAGGTCGGAAGAACATCTATTGGCGGTGAAGCAATCATGGTGTTAACACTGGATAAAAAGCTAAAAGAAGAGGTGTTAGCATTATTAACCTTGATCAATGGCCTAGACGAAGTCCAGTTTCTTGAATTATCCAATGTTGAATCCGAAGAATTAGTGAAGAACTAATCATAAAGTGCGGGAGAGGATGCCTAGAAGAAGGCATCCTTCTTTATTTGGATATTTTTCTACACAACTTAGTGGGTTTTCTACATAAATTTGCAGCTTTTCTACATAGATTAGGCACTTTTCTACATGGATAAGGTACTTTTCTACATGACCAATTTTTTTCTACATAACTTGATGGGTTTTCTACATAGAAATGAAGCTTTTCTACATGAATTAGCCTCTTTTCTACATAGATAAGGTGTTTTTCTACATGACCGTTTTTTTCTACAAAAATCGGTGGCTTTTATACAAAGCGGCTCCAAAAAAAGAACTGACCCCATTCGGATCAGCCCCACACGAACTATATAAAAGTCAAAACCAAGTCCTTCACATCTAATACTGAATCAAGAATATACTTGGCTTCATGCTTTTCAAATTCTCCTCTTGCATCATGACCAGATAAGCCAGTTAACACAGCTGCAAATTGACAGCCCATTTGCTTGGCAGCCAATAAATCTGCTAAAGAATCACCCACAATTAAAATTTCATCCCCATTTTCAATCGGCAATGACTTTTCCAAGCATTCCTTTGCAGAATGATTTTTACCGGCTAGTGCCATTAAATAAGTAAATGGGTGTGGTTTTGACAATGATTGATCACCAGGAACTTCCTTCTGCGCCTTTAAAACTTCATCTGCTGTAACGATGTGGTTTTCATCAAAATGTTGGAGCCAATCTAAATGCTTGAATGGCCCGATTGTTTCAAGCTCAGGCCTGCCCGTTCCAATTCCAATTGCGATTCCCTTTGACTTCAAAAATGTAAAAAACTCACCAATTTCCTCTGGTGGACATAATGTTGTTTCATTTGCTAGGAAACCCTTTTTCCCAAGCTGGACAGATGGTCTGCCTGTTGATGCCAATACATGCTCATCGCCGACATACCATTCTTGGGAAACATGTTCGCATACAGACCAAAGCGTACTTTTCCCGCTAAAAATGTTTGTTTCCACTCCAAGCTTTTCTTTTGCCAGAATATCAAGATGATTCATTAACCCTTGTTTTGTTTCCGTGGACCATTGAAAATCAGGAAGGAATTCAGCAAACTTCATTTGAACGTTATATCGATTTAACACATTTCCTATTTCTACTAATGTTTCCCGATCAATTTCTTTACTGAGCCACCGACTTATATTTTCAGCTTCTTGATCTTTTACCTGAGATAAAAGATCAATTAACTGATAGCTAAAAGTTAAATAAATCATATCCCAATTGGCATTCAGACCGCGCGATTTTAAAAATTTAAGGACTTGGTCATTTTCAAACACATGTGCTCGAATTTCAGCAATTTCGGTTTCCGTATATTCAGTTTTATATTGTTCTTTCAACAATCCTAAGTAATTTTTACTGATTAACATTTCCCAAACAGAGAGTCCAGAAGCATCAAAATAATGTTCTTCACTTAAAAGCACACCATCGACATCAAATAAAATGGTCTTAATCATTTTTTCCTCATTCCCTCGCACACTTTTATACTTTAGTGTACCACAATAATAGTCGTTTTACAGCACAAAAACTAGCCAAGGTTTGGCTAGTTTTTGGCATTATTTCGCAAAACGATGGTTCCCGATCGTCACTGTTACTTCGCGAGAAAAGATCCATTTGCTTACAGCTGTTTTTGGATTATAGAAGAATAGTGATCCTTTACCTTGTCCTCTAAATGATAATGCTTCATTTACAGCAGCTTTTGATGCTGCATCAGCTGGCTGATTAATTGCTCCATTTTGAACTGGTGTAAAAGCATAATAGCCATTTGATTTTTGATAAACAACTTCTTTAACCGTATTAGGGAAGTCTGGACTAGCTACTCGATTTAAAATAACAGTAGCCACTGCAACCTTTCCTGCATATGGTTCACCTTTTGCCTCTGCATGTACAAGTTGCGCAATAAGATTTTTATCAGCATCAGAGATACAAGAGCCTGGAATGGCTATTGTGCTTCCAGATCGTAAATAACTTCCTGATGCATGATTTGTTTTCATTAAATTTAAAACCGGGACACCAAATTTAGTGGCGATTTTCCAGTACGTATCCCCTGTTTGTACTTTGTATGAGGTTGTCGCTGCTTCTGATTGGATCGCAGCCAAACCAAACGAAAATGATAGCATTAATCCCGTTGCAATTACTAGTTTTTTAAGTTTCTTCATGATTACCTCCTAGTAGTTGTTTGTCTCTACTACTAGACTAACAGCTGTAACATACCGTTTCATTACCCAAAAAATGGAATCACATGAAGTCCCTTGCCCTTAAGCTATTAAAATACCCAATGGGATTTTTAACCATCCAGATTTTATTTCCTTATAAAAACTGGATTACCAAAAAAATGATGGTTTATTACAGGTTTATTTCATGCTGTAATCATCAAAAAGATTATTGGCTACCGACCACAATTTCTTTCCACTTATTGTTTCCGG
>DATFAH010000347.1:0-5256 GCA_035254805.1 Caryophanales bacterium
CCAAAAATGAACAAAAATATATTGACCAGCAGCTGGAACAACAAGCAAGAAAAAATTCAAGACTTGATGAGGAAAATATAAAATATATTACTGGCCGAAAATCAGCAGAAAAGAAAAAGGCTGATATTGAAGCAGAATTAACAGAAATTCAAAAGAAACTTGATCAACAGGTTCATTCTTTTAGAGAAGGACAAAGAAAACTTGAATCTCTCAAAAATCAATACGAGAAACAAGAGAAGACTCTATACCAGGCCTATCAATTTCTTCAACAAGCGAAGTCAAGGAAAGAAATGCTCGAGGAGTTGCTAGAAGATTTTTCTGGGTTCTTCCAAGGAGTTAAAGAAATTCTTAAGGAACGTGGCAAGAAGCTTTCTGGAATTGAAGGTGCGGTTGCAGAACTCATGCAGGTTCCAAAGGAATATGAGACAGCGCTTGAGATTGCATTAGGCGGTGCCCTGCAGCATATTGTGGTGGATACTGAAAAAAGCGCACGTGAGGCCATTCAATATTTAAAGCAAAATTCTTTTGGACGAGCTACATTTTTACCACTAAGCGTTGTGAAGGGAAGAATACTTTCCCATTCGCAATTAAATTTGATTCAAAGCCATCCGTCATTTATTGGGGTTGCGTCTAGTCTTGTTAAGTATGAACAAAAATATGAAGAAGTTATCACCAATCTTCTTGGAAACGTAATTGTGACGCATGATTTAAAGGGTGCCAATGAGCTAGCAAAATTGTTGCAGTATCGCAGCCGCTTCGTAACCCTTGATGGAGATGTTGTAAATCCTGGCGGGTCGATGACAGGTGGAGCGATCAAGCAAAAGTCATCCTCCCTATTAAGCCGAAAAGGGGAACTGGATCATTTAAAAGAAAAGCTACTTAGTATGGAAGAGCAAACGACAATTCTTGAAACACATGTGAAGTCATTGAAAGAGGAAGTCCAAGCTCTTGAAAAGCAGCTTGATATGATCCGTAAAGATGGGGAAGAGCTAAGATTAAAGGAGCAAGCTGTAAAAGGTGATTTGCGCGAAGCTGAACTTGAAGAAAAAAATCTTCAAGAGCTACTCTCTATGTATGATTTTGAAAAGGATCAATTTACTGAAGAGAAAAAAGCACTAACTGTTCGAAAAGAGGAAATCATCCAATTAATGGATGGGTTTCAGTTGGATATCGCTTCACTAGATCAGCTTATTGCAAAATTAACCGAGCAGAAAACGCTTGACTTAACCTCAAGGGAAACACTGATAACTGAAATTAATGAGTTAAAGGTTGAATATGCCGCTAAAAATGAACAATATACGTATGCAAATGAACGTTTAACGTTCATTAATGAAGATCTTTTAGAAAGTGAGCAAAAACGATCTAACAATGAGGAAGATCTCTTGCTGTTAACCTCTGAAATGACAAATAGTTCATCAGGGGAAGAACAGTTAGAAGTTTCAGCAATTGCAAAACAACAAGATAAAGAAGAAACGATTAAGCTTATATCGTCTAGACGTCAAGAGCGCTTAGAGCTCCAAATCTTGCTAGAGGATTCAGAATTAGAGGTAAAAGAATTAAATAAGCAACATAAAGGTTTGGTTGAGGTTTTAAAAGATGAAGAAGTTAAAATCAATCGCATAGATGTGGAACTTGAAAATCGCCTAGCCCATTTAAGAGAAGAATATTTACTATCTTTTGATGGTGCAAAAGAACAATACCCATTAACCATTTCCATAGAAGAAGCCCGTAAAAAGGTAAAATTAATTAAATTAGCGATTGAAGAACTAGGAAATGTAAATCTTGGGGCGATTGAGGAATATGATCGGGTTTCTGAAAGATATGAATTTTTGCTTGAACAAAAGACAGATCTCAAAGAGGCTAAAGATACCCTATTTCAAGTCATTACAGAGATGGATTCCGAAATGAAAAAGCGTTTCGAACAAACTTTTGAAGGCATCCGATTCCATTTTGAACCTGTTTTCCAGGCCTTATTCGGCGGAGGTAGGGCAGAATTAAAATTAACAGACCCTAAAGATTTATTAAATACGGGAGTTGTGATTGTTGCCCAGCCTCCTGGTAAAAAACTGCAAAATTTAGGACTGTTATCTGGAGGTGAGCGGGCCTTAACAGCGATTGCCCTCTTATTTTCAATTTTGAAAGTCCGGCCCGTTCCATTTTGTATTCTTGATGAAGTTGAGGCGGCACTTGATGAGGCAAATGTTTACCGATTTAGTCAATACTTAAAAAAATATAGTGCAGAAATACAGTTTATCGTTATCACACACCGAAAAGGTACAATGGAGGAAGCAGATGTCTTATATGGTGTTACAATGCAGGAATCTGGTGTCTCAAAACTCGTATCAGTTCGGTTGGAAGGTACGAAAGAGCTTGTTGGAACTTAAATTTAAGGAAGTGGTAAAATGAGCTTTTTTAAAAAATTAAAAGAAAAAATTACGAAACAAACAGATGCGGTTACGGAGAAATTTAAGGATGGTTTGACAAAAACCCGTGAAAGCTTTTCTGGAAAAGTAAACAATCTTGTTGCAAAATATCGAAAAGTGGATGAAGATTTCTTTGAAGAATTAGAAGAAATCTTAATCCAAGCAGATGTGGGTTTTGAAACAGTGATGGAATTGATTGATGAGTTAAAGCTGGAAGTCAAACGCCGCAATATCCAAGATCCTAAGGAAGTTCAAAGTGTGATTTCTGAAAAGCTTGTTGATATTTACAATGGTGGTGAGGAAGATTCCCCCGAATTAAACATCCAAGAGAATGAATTAACCGTCATTCTTTTTGTTGGGGTAAATGGAGTTGGAAAAACGACAACCATTGGCAAGCTTGCACATAAATTTAAAGCGGAAGGTAAATCAGTGCTTCTTGCAGCGGGAGACACTTTCCGTGCGGGTGCCATTGATCAGCTTGAGGTCTGGGGTCAAAGAGTTGGAGTAGATGTCATTAAGCAGGCAGAAGGTTCTGACCCAGCAGCGGTGATGTATGATGCCGTTTCTGCTGCAAAATCCCGAAAAGCGGATATTTTACTTTGTGATACGGCAGGACGTTTGCAAAATAAAGTTAATTTGATGAAAGAACTTGAAAAGGTTAAACGTGTGATTGAACGGGAAATTCCTGGTGCACCACATGAAGTGCTTTTAGTTCTTGATGCCACAACAGGGCAAAATGCCCTAATCCAGGCAAAAACCTTTAAAGAAGCTACCAATGTCAGCGGGATTGTTTTATCCAAGCTAGATGGAACAGCAAAAGGCGGAATTGTCCTTGCCATTCGTAATGAATTGAAAATCCCCGTTAAATTTGTCGGTCTCGGCGAAAAAATGGACGATCTTCAGGAATTTGATGCTGAACAGTATGTATATGGATTATTTGCTGATCAAGTGGAAAAAGAATAACGATTTTCAAAAAAGCAGAACTATTTTTTATAGTTTTGCTTTTTTGCCTTTGTATGATTATTTACAGCAAAATATGAATCTATTAAATTACTAAAATTTATCGTTGTTTCATCGTTACCCCATTATCTTGACAGACCTCACCCGACTGTGTACACTAACTATGTAAAGGCTTTTCACTTAACAAGGAGGGATGAGCATGCTTGAGAAAACAACGCGAATGAACTATCTTTATGATTTTTACCAATCGTTGTTAACACCAAAACAGCAAAGCTATATGTCTCTCTACTATTTAGACGATTACTCTCTTGGTGAAATTGCTGAAGAATATGATGTAAGCCGTCAGGCGGTTTATGATAATATTAAACGAACAGAGGCAATGCTTGAGGAGTATGAGGAAAAGCTGTTACTGTTTCAGAAATTTCAGGAGCGTAGCAAGCTTTTAGCCCATTTTAAAGAAATATTGGGGCAGGAGAAAATTTCAAAACAGACCTTATTGGAAGCAGTTTCCGAGCTTGAGAAATTAGATTAGGAGGCGGCGTGCATGGCATTTGAAGGATTAGCCGACCGACTGCAAAGTACGATTCAAAAAATCCGTGGAAAAGGGAAAGTTACTGAAGCGGACGTTAAGGAAATGATGCGAGAAGTTCGTCTTGCCCTTTTAGAAGCAGACGTTAACTTCAAAGTTGTCAAAGATTTTGTAAAGAAGGTTAGTGAACGCGCAGTAGGACAAGAGGTTCTGAAAAGTTTAACTCCTGGTCAGCAAATCGTTAAAATTGTTAATGAAGAATTAACAGAGCTGATGGGAGGAGAACACAGTAAGATTGCTGTTTCTAGCCGTCCACCAACTGTCATCATGATGGTAGGGTTACAAGGTGCTGGTAAAACAACGACATCAGGGAAATTGGCGAACTTACTACGAAAAAAATATAACCGCAAACCATTACTTGTTGCCGCAGATATTTATCGCCCAGCAGCAATTAAACAGCTTGAAACCCTTGGAAAACAATTAAGCATGCCAGTGTTCTCTCTTGGTGATCAAGTGAGTCCGGTTGAAATTGCAAAACAAGCGATTGTTAAAGCCAAGGAAGAGCATCATGATTATGTGCTCATTGATACAGCAGGTCGTTTGCATGTGGATGAAGCCTTAATGGACGAGCTGAAGGATATTAAAGAGCTGACAAAACCGGATGAAATTTTCCTTGTTGTCGATGCCATGACAGGGCAAGATGCAGTGAATGTTGCATCAAGCTTTAATGAGACTCTTGGTTTAACAGGGGTTGTTTTAACAAAGCTTGACGGTGACACACGCGGTGGTGCTGCTCTTTCCATCAGAGCAGTCACGAATACACCAATCAAGTTTGTTGGTTTAGGCGAAAAATTAGATGCTCTTGAACCATTCCATCCTGAACGCATGGCTTCGAGAATTCTAGGGATGGGTGACGTTTTAACCCTGATTGAGAAAGCGCAAGCAAATGTGGACGAAGAAAAGGCAAAAGAGTTAGAGCAAAAAATGCGTACAGCCACATTTACACTTGACGATTTCCTGGAACAACTAGGTCAGGTGCGTAATTTAGGACCGCTTGATGAACTTTTGAAAATGATGCCGGGCGCAAACAAAATGAAAGGTTTGAATAACCTTCAGATTGATGAAAAGCAAATTGCACATGTTGAGGCCATTATCCGGTCGATGACAAAGGCAGAAAAAGAGCATCCTGAAATTATGAACTCAAATCGTAAAAGACGTATTGCAAAAGGGAGCGGCAGAACGGTTCCTGAAGTAAATCGTCTACTAAAACAATTTGAAGACATGAAAAAAATGATGAAGCAAATGACTGGAATGAAGCAAAAAGGGAAGAAAAAGGGTGGATTT
>DATFAH010000348.1:0-4787 GCA_035254805.1 Caryophanales bacterium
AAATTAAAATACTTGAAGAAGAACTTTTGATTACGGACGATGATTTATCAACAACAAAGATCCCTGTTATGAGAAAACAAAGGGAAATTCATGATATTATTAAAAATCAAGTTTGGGCTTTAGCCCAGCAAGGAAAACCAATTGAACAAATTGCCGCACAATCATCACTTTCTGTTGATGAAGTTTATGCTATTTTGAAGGAAAACACTAATAGAGGGTTAAACCATGAATAAGCGAGGGATTCAGGCATTTTCATTTGGAATTATTTTTACCGTAAGTGTACTTGGCAGTTATTATTTTTACTTTGAAAAATCGAATGTTCATACGATTAATGAAGCCAAAAGCCTATTAAAATCGAAAGGCTACACGATTTTAACTCAGGCTGAATATCAACAGCTTAAGGAAAAGAAAACATCACAAATAAAAAGTACTATAACACCTCAAAAGAAAGAGCAATCAAAAAAACAAACTGTCACACAGAATACCGATGAAAAGGCTTATCAGCTCCAAGTAACAACAGGGATGGCCTCGGGAGAAATTACAAAACTTCTTGCTGAAAATAAAATCATAGAAAATGCAATGGAATTTGAACGGTATTTAATTACCCATCACTATGAAACAAAAGTCCAATTAGGCACATACAGCTTAACTAACAAAATGGACTATAAGCAGCTTGCAAAAATCATCACAAAATCAGAATAGAAAAAAGATGATGCTAATTTTTTGGCATCATCTTTTTTATTTAGCTTTAAAGAACATTTAACTTTTTCAACGCATTAAACTAAGTAATGTCTTTTTATACATAATCAACACTAAAATCACATAAGTGCAACTTGGCGATCGCCTAAGCTAAGGCTTGGCTAGCCAAGTTTTCTTTATGAATTCAAGTCCATTTGTTTCCCTGTTACAAGATAAATCACGTGTTCGGCAATGTTTGTTGAATGATCGGCTACCCTTTCAATATACCGACAAACAAAGGCTAATTGGACAATCTGGTTCATTTGCATTGGGTTTTGCTGCACATAACCCATGAGCTCATGAACCAATTCCCCGTACATGTCATCTACTATGTCATCTTTTTCTGCACAGCTTTTAGCAAGTTCAACATCTTCTGTAAGAAAAGCGGTTATAGAATCACTAAGCATTTCCAAGGCAATATTCATCATCTTTGGAATATCAATAATCTCTTTAATATGTTTTTCCGTACCAATTTGTAATGTTGATTTTGCAATGTTAACAGCATTATCAGCTATTCGTTCTACTTCAGAAGAAATTTTTAAGGCGACAATGATTTTCCTGAGATCCCTTGCGACAGGTGATTCCTTTGCGATTAAAATAATCGCTTTATTGTTAATTTCATGTTCTAATTCATCAATGATATTGTCACAATTTATTATCTCATTTGCCTGGACAATATCTTGGATAATAAGTGCATTCATGCTTTCTTTTAATGCATTTTCCGTTTT
Source organism: Caryophanales bacterium (assembly GCA_035254805.1). GTDB lineage: Bacteria > Bacillota > Bacilli > Bacillales > Cytobacillaceae > JAUZPL01. The sequence goes on from DATFAH010000348.1 coordinate 1,467, forward strand.
ACGGGATATTTCAATCAGCATATCTTTTAAATGTTTTAAATTACTATCAAAATTGGATCTGGTAGTCATCAATCATTCACCCCTATTAACCGAATCTTCCTGTAATATAATCTTCTGTACGCTTATCCTGTGGGCTTGAGAAAATTCTCGATGTTTCATCTAGTTCGACTAATTCCCCCATTAAAAAGAATGCCGTTTTATCTGAAACCCTTGCAGCCTGCTGCATATTATGTGTAACAATTGCAATCGTGTATTTCTCTTTTAATTCTAAAATTAATTCTTCAATGGCTAATGTAGAAATAGGGTCAAGGGCTGAGGTTGGCTCATCCATTAGCAATACACTTGGCTTTGTAGCAAGCGCTCTTGCAATACATAGTCTTTGCTGCTGTCCGCCAGAAAGACCTAGTGCAGGTGCATGCAGTCGATCTTTTACTTCTCCCCATAAAGCAACATCCATTAATGATTTGATGACAATTTCTTCTAGATGAACTTTTTTCGTTATTCCATGAATACGCGGACCGTATGCAATATTATCAAAAATAGATTGTGGAAAGGGATTACCTTTTTGAAAGACCATCCCTACATTTTTCCTTAATTCTACCAAATCTGTTTTATCACTTAAAATATTTTTATCATTATAATTGATTTCCCCGGTCATTTTCACATTGGGAACCATATTAATCATTAAATTTAATGTTTTAATAAAGGTCGATTTTCCACAGCCAGAAGGGCCAATTATCGCTGTTACCTCTTTTTTATGAATCGGAAAGTTTATGTTCTTTAATGCATGGTGATCCCCATACCATAAATCCAAATCCTTTATATCAAATGCATGATTTGTGTAAGTCAGAACAGACATAATTTCCTCCTTTTAACCGAACCTACCTGAGATGTATTCTTCCGTCTTTTTAACTGACGGGTTTGTAAAGATATTTTCCGTTGCATCATATTCAATTAAATCTCCACTTAGGAAGAAGGCCGTTTTATCAGAAATACGTGATGCCTGCTGCATGTTGTGGGTAACGATAATAATGGAGTAATCTTTTTTTAGTTCCACAATTAACTCTTCTACTTTCGCATTTGAAATAGGATCAAGGGCAGATGATGGCTCATCTAGCAGCATGACTGTTGGCTTCATGGCAATTGTCCTAGCAATACAGAGTCGCTGCTGCTGACCTCCTGAAAGAGAAAGTGCTGATTTATGGAGTCTATCTTTCACTTCATCCCATAATGCTGCTTTTGTCAGACTTTCCTCAACAAGCTCATCAAGTTGACTCTTCTTTCTGATCCCTGCAAACTTTAAGGCATGGGTGATATTTTCATAAATGGATTTGGGAAAAGGGTTTGGTTTTTGAAAAACCATGCCAATTTCTTTCCTCAAGGCAACAACATTAATTTTGTCGGATAAAATATTAAGATCTTCATATAGAATCTCCCCTTCAGCTCTCGCACCAGGAATGAGATCATTCATCCGGTTGATACTGCGCAAAAAAGTAGATTTGCCACATCCGGACGGGCCAATCAGCGCCGTTATGGAATTCTTATGAATATCCATCGAAATTCCATTCACTGCTCTGTTTTCTCCATAGAAAATTTCAAGGTTATTCACTTTTAAAATCGTGTCCCGCTGTAACGGCATTTTTTCTGTCTGAAGAACTTTTAAAGGCATTACCATTTATATCACCTTCTTTCTATTTAGTTGCTGTCATTTTTTTATATATTAGGCTGCCAATAAGGCGGGCTAATAAATTAAAAATTAAAACGGAAATAATTAAAACAGCTGCAGATCCATTTGAAACATCATCAACATCAGGGATTAATCCTTGAGTATTGACTGACCAGATGTGGACGGCGAGTGTTTCAGCAGGGCGAAAAATATTTAAAGGCGAAGTTTCCGATAATGGATTCCAATTTGCATAATCCAGTCTAGGTGTGGAAAGACCTGCCGTAAATAGTAATGCCGCCGCTTCACCAAATACCCTACCAGCGGCTAAGATGGCGCCCGTTAAAATCGTTGGAAATGCACTCGGTATTAAAATTGTTTTGATCGTATGCCAGTGGGTTATCCCTAACGCAAGACTTGCTTCTTTCAGTTCACGTGGCAAAGTTCGAATAGCATCCTCGCTAACACGTACCATTACAGGTAAATTAAATACAGTCAGTGCCAATGCTCCACCTAAAATGGTGTATCCCCAACCTGTAAGATTGACAAACATCAATAAACCAAACATCCCAATCACAATCGAAGGGAGAGAAGCTAATACTTCAATGAATGAGCGAATCGTATTGGTCAATTTTCCTGGTTTAGCATACTCAGCCATGTATATGCCACCGCCGAGTCCAAGTGGAACAGTTATCAGCATCGTAATAAACAAGACATAAAACGAGTTAAATAATTGATCACGTATTCCGCCGCCAGCCATAACGTTGCTAGAAGGCGAGGTTAAAAACTCAAATGAAACATGTTTAATTCCGTTAGCCAAGATATACGAAAACAAGCCAACTAATAATGAAATAATGATAATTGCAATCGCAATAAATACACCCGTTGCAATACGATCAGCTACTTTGCTATTCATTTAAAGCTTCCTCCTTGATGAAAGGTAGCGAATGAGAAGAATAAATGCGAACGACATAATAAGAAGTACTAGGCCCATTGACCAGAGAATATTATTCTCCACACTTCCATATGTTGTATGTCCCATATTCAATGTAATAATTGTCGTTAATGTTGCGGAAGCGTCAATAATACTTGATGGTAAATCTCTCACATTACCTATAACCATTTGTACAGCCAATGCCTCCCCAAACGCCCTTGCCATTCCTAAAACAACTGCTGTTAAAAGCGTGGGTAGTGCAGCCGGAATAAGGACTTTTCGGATCGTTTGCCATCTTGTTGCCCCCAATGCATAGGAACCTTCGCGGAGATTCTTTGGTAGGGAACTCATTGCATCTGTGGCAATCGTTGTAATGGTCGGCAAAATCATAATCGCTAGGACGATCGTCCCAGACAGCAAGCTAAATCCAAGTCCTCCGACAGATTCGCGGATAAATGGAACCAATACTGTAAGCCCGATGAATCCATAAACTACGGAAGGAATCCCAACTAACAGCTCAATAACGGGCTGTAAAATTTTTCTTCCCCATGATGGTGCAATTTCTGTCATGAATATCGCAGCACCGATTCCTAATGGTGCCGCTACAATTGCTGACAAAAATGTTACCGCAAATGATCCAAATATAAATGGTAATGCCCCATATTCAGGTTTTACCTGGTTCGTTGGGTTCCAATGTTTACTCGTTAAGAACTCAATAGGGCTG
>DATFAH010000349.1:0-2450 GCA_035254805.1 Caryophanales bacterium
GTTCGTTCCGAAATGGAGCGGACTTTTTTTATTTGGATACGAGCTTTAAGATTTGAAAGCGGAATTAAACAATGTTGAATTAATATAGTGTGAATTGCGTGAATCAAGAGCTATTCGTGCCCGAGGGCGTCTAAAAAGAGCCGGAGTGGTAACGAAAAAGGGTGAGAGCGGTAATAATTTTAAATAGGATTTGCTCTTTTTTCGAAATATTTTACCACTGGTACAATTGGCATGTTTTTAAATATCTAGAATAATGAAATAGATGTTATAATGACAAAGGAAATGATGAAAAAGATAGTTGTGGAAAAGGCGATATGGCACTGGATTATTTTGTTCATTTATATGCCGGAATGGTTAAATCGTTTTTAAAATGATAGAATGGGTTATAATGGTGAAAAGATTTTATAAATAGCAGACACCAGGATATGATTTATATAGATAATTGTTTAGCTTGTCATTAGAAAAACTTGGCGTTCGCCAAGCCCTGGGTGAATGTATTCGTTTTTCTTATGTATTCAGAATTTATGGATCTAAATTCTGATGAGCCAAGAAAGAATAAGTGCCGAGTTTCTTAACAACAGCTTCAAGAGGTACCTAATTTAGCATTTGAGATGAATAGTGAGAAACTTCCATTGGCATTTACGCTTTTATATTTCGGAGGTCAATGATGGAACATATATACCATGATGATAGTTTTACCCTGCATACAGATCTTTACCAGATTAATATGGTAGAGACGTATTGGAGAGACGGGATACATAACAAGCAGGCGGTATTTGAACTGTTTTTCCGCAAGCTGCCGTTTGGAAATGGCTATGCCGTTTTTGCCGGCTTAGAAAAAATCATCCAATATATTAATGATTTTCGCTTTACTGAAGAAGACCTGGCATACTTGAAAAATGAAGTAGGTTACAAGGATGATTTTTTAGAATACCTTAAAAATATGCGCTTTTCTGGAACTATCCGTTCGATGAAGGAAGGGGAATTGGTTTTTGGAAATGAACCGATCCTTAGAGTTGATGCACCACTTGCTGAAGCACAATTGATCGAAACTGCTTTGCTTAACGTTGTGAATTATCAAACATTAATTGCGACAAAAGCATCGCGAATTAAGCAGGTTGTTGGTGATCAAATAGCAATGGAATTTGGAACAAGAAGGGCTCAGGAAATGGATGCGGCCATCTGGGGAACAAGAGCAGCCTATCTGGCTGGGTTCGAGGCAACAAGTAATGTGAGGGCAGGGAAATTATTCCACATTCCGGTTTCAGGGACACATGCCCATTCAATGGTACAAGCTTATAAAGATGAATATACAGCTTTTCATAAGTATGCAGAATCGCATAAAGACTGTGTTTTCTTGGTAGATACCTATGATACACTGCGACTTGGTGTCCCAAATGCGATCAAAGTGGCAAAAGAATTAGGGGATAAAATTAATTTTATCGGAATTCGCCTAGATAGCGGTGACCTTGCCTATCTTTCTAAAAAGGCTCGGAAAATGTTAGACGAAGCCGGATTTAAAGAGGCAAAAATTTTCGCTTCAAGTGATTTGGATGAATATACAATCATGAATTTGAAATCCCAAGGTGCGAAAATTGACAGTTGGGGAATTGGAACCAAGCTCATTACCGCATTTGATCAAGCGGCTTTAGGTGCGGTTTATAAAATTGTCTCTATTGAAGATGAAAACGGTAACATGGAAGACACGATCAAAATATCTTCCAATCCCGAAAAAGTGACAACCCCTGGACTGAAGAAAATTTATCGTATCATCAACAATACAAACCATCATGCTGAGGGCGATTATATTGCGATGGAAAGCGAAAAACTAGCTGAAAAACGGCTAAGAATGTTCCATCCCACACACACCTATATTAATAAAGTAGTAACCAACTTTACGGCAAGAGAGCTCCATGAAAATATTTTTGTTTGTGGGGAACTTGTTTATGAAATCCCAACTTTAGAAGAATCACGAAATTATTTAAAGCAAAATCTAGATTTCCTTTGGGAAGAATACAAGCGAATTATGAACCCAGAGGATTACCCAGTCGACCTAAGCCAAAAATGCTGGGAAAATAAAATGAAAAATATTGAAGAAGTTAAAGAAAAAGTAGTCGAGATGAGAGGCTAAGATGATGGACGTCCTTTTGTAAAGGGCGTCTTTTCTGTATTTCTATTTAAAAATAATGAAATAAAGGATGATAACAATCACAATGAATAACATATCTCTGACACCAAAAGGTAAGGAAATTCAAGAAAAGAAATGGGCTGAAATTTATCGGAAATCTAACTAAATTAAATGATGAAGAGCAAAAAGATATAAGCTTTGCTCTTCACAAACTGAATGTTTTATTAAAAAAGATGGATGATTGAAGAATGCGCAAAGCGGGCAGAGAAGGTTCGGAAACAATCTCCAGCGATCATTTTTGTTGCGGGTTGTGAACTGACCT
>DATFAH010000350.1:0-2074 GCA_035254805.1 Caryophanales bacterium
AAAAAATTGATGTTTGTTTATTTTCATTTCAAACAAAAAAATGATATCGTTATTAAAGCAATCAACCAGCTTGATAGCTGGTTCTTTTCCTTTTAAAGGAGGTTTTCAAACTTGTTTTACCTGTTGGCAGATCTAGTTGAACGAGTCGGATTTTTAATTGCCATGGCTTTTTTATTTTCCCGGCAGCAAAAGCTCCGGCACTTTATGCATTATAAAGGTAACAACCAAAATATATGGTATTTTATCCTTTTGTTTAGTTTTTTTTCGATATTAGGAACCTATTCAGGTATACCCGTATCTGAGTTGGGATTCCGCGAAACACCTTGGATCAAAGAAATCTCAGGATGGGAAGCTATTGCCACAGCAAGAACAATCGGTATTGTTATCGCCGGTTTATTTGGTGGGGTAAGAGCCGGATTAGGAGTAGGAATAATCGCTGGTATTCATCGCTATTTTATGGGTGGATTTGTGGCTATCCCATGTATGATTGCTCCGATGCTTCAGGGAATTTTTGCTGGATTAATGAAAAACTCATTAAAAAAACGGTACCGTCATATATCTTCCGTTCAGTTAGCCTTTTTAGTCGGCTTTGCGGCTGAAACCATGCAAATGGGCTTAATTTTACTACTGGCACATCCGTTTGAAAAAGCACTTTCACTTGTTCTTTTAATCGGTGTACCACAAATCTTATCAAATAGTCTTGGAGTTGCCGCATTTTTCATGATTCTCATTCAAGTCGCGCTTGAAGAGGAACGAATTGGAGCACATCATGCTCAAAAAGCGCTCCAAATTGCCGAAATGACCTTATCCTATTGGCGTAGGCCTTTAGTTGAAGCAGTACGTGAAATCGGGAAAGCACTAATTCGTGAAACCGATGCAATTGGGGTAACATTTCAGCAAGATAAGAAAATTATTTTTCAAAAGGGGCAAATCACTCCCTTTGAAATGGATATACCAATTGGCTATGGGTCACACAAAATCGGATTTTTCAATATGTATTATGAAAAAGAGCAGGATTATCAAACCGCTGAAGCAACCGTCATTCTTAAAGGGTTAAGTCAATTATTTAGCCAGCAATATGCATTATCGGAAGCTCAGAGGCATGAACATTTAGTATCAAATGCCGAAATCAAAGCATTGCAGGCACAAATGGATCCGCATTTTTTATTTAATATGCTGAACACGATTAAATCGCTGATAAGGACTACTCCTGAAACATCAAGACAATTAATTACACAACTTGCGAAATACTTGCGAAAAAATATGCAAAATGTAAACCAAGATCTCATTAAGATCAAAGAAGAATTAGAACATGTAGAGATTTACTTAAATCTGATTAAAGCAAGAGTGGGTGATCGGTTGCATGTGGCGTGGGATTTAGAAGATGATTGCTTGGATTACACCATCCCATCTTTAACCATTCAGCCATTAGTTGAAAACTCGATTATTCATGGGATTAGATATATGAGTAGCCAAGGGTTGATAAGAATAAGTGTGAAAAAACAGGATTCTGGCATTCAAATAAGTGTAATGGATAATGGCGGCAAAATGGAAACGAATTTTGATGAGGAAAATAAAGATGAACATATGGGTTTTGCCTTAACAAATATTAGGCAGCGCCTTTTCTATCATTTTGGTGAAAAATCGCAGTTTTCGATTCAGTCACGTAAAGGAGAAGAAACCATTGTTTCTTTCATTCGGCCTATAGAGTAACTAATACATTTTTTACAAAAATTATCAAATGAGGTGATCATCATGACGATTCGGATTTTTATAGTAGACGATGAACAGCCTTCCCGGGAAGAGCTGTCCTATATGCTAGGAGAGATTCCAGGGATTGAACTGATTGGTGAAGCAGGTACGGGAATGGAGGCTGTCAAAAAGGTCAAGGAATTAAAACCTGATCTCATGTTCCTTGATATCCAGCTTCCTGATTTAAGTGGATTGCAAGTTGCAGAATTAATTAATGAGTTTAAACTTCCAATTCAGATCGTTTTTCTAACGGCCTATGATCATTTTGCGATCGAAGCATTTAAGTTACGGGCTTTTCATTACTTGTTAAAGCCCTATGATC
>DATFAH010000351.1:0-5399 GCA_035254805.1 Caryophanales bacterium
ATGATACATTTTATTGAGAGATTGAAGGAGGAGCCTCGGCATGGTAAAAAAAATAATTGCTGCGGTCGTGTTAATAACTTTACTTATCATTGCGATCAACCAAGTAATCGATAAAAAAACAGTACCTGAATCAAAATCTGCTGAGACGTCTACTACCACAAGTAATTTAAAGGGATTAGAGGCAGGGGCAAAAGCACCAGATTTTGAATTAAAAACATTAACAGGCGAAACAGTAAAACTATCCAGCTTAAAAGGAAAAAAAGTTATGCTAAATTTTTGGGCAACATGGTGCCCACCATGTAAGGCCGAAATGCCTGATTTAGAGAAGCTATATAAACAAAAAGACAATGATTTAGTTATTTTAGCTGTTAATATCGACCCTCAATTAGATGTAAAAGGATTTGCTAAGGAATATGGCATTACATTCCCAATCCTTTTAGATGAAGATGACAGTGTGAATGAACGATATCAAATTATATCTATCCCAACAACTTATTTCATTGATCGAGATGGGATCATACAGAGCAAATTTATTGGTGGGATGAACCTAGATAAAATGAAAGAATTAACAGGAACACTCAAATAAGATAAATGTAGAGAAAACTTGGCTAGCGCAAAGCCATAGCGCTAGCGATTGCCTAGTTGAACATATGCGATTTGAGAGTTGTTTATTAATAAACGTTTAAAAAATTAAACTTTCTTAAAAGCTAAGAAAATACATTAGTCTAAATAATGTCTTTTCTCCCAATTTTTTAGACTAAATTTTCAAAAATTTGTAATAATTGCAATCGCTTTCGGACATAATAATTGCTAGAATAAAATTAAGGAAGGTGATACTTATGAGAAAACCAAGAAAACGCTCCTTTGCAGAGCTTGTTTCTGAAAATAAAACACAACTTTTGAAAGATCAGGCTGCAATGGAGAGAATTGAACAACGTATTGAGAAAAAACGCCTAGGAAAAGCTGAATAGCTCTCATAGTTTACCAATTATCTCTCACTCTTTTTTGGGCAAAATGGAAAAGAGGAGGGATGCCAAATGAGTAATCCAAAAAGAAACGGTAAAGACTTTGTACCTAACCATATTGGAACACAATCTCGTGGTTTTGGTGGGAATAAAGGGAAAAAAATGCAGGATACATCCGGTCAACATGCTCAAGTAATTCAAACTAAAGGTGAATAACATTTCGGATTAGACTCGCGGTATGCGAGTCTTTTTACTTTGTTTTTGGGATTAACCACTTTTTTCTGTGATATTTTATTAACCTCCGTAACAAACTATATCTGTAACATGATGAATTTTTAAGGAGGAAAATTGGATGGCATATACGAATAAACCGAAACCTGATGACCGTAGCGATAATGTTGAAAAGCTTCAACATATGATTCATGACACCATTGAAAATATGGAAGAAACTGAAGAATCGCTTGAATTAACAGATAGCGAAGATCAACGCCAACAAATTGAGGCCAAAAATCAACGTAGACGCGAAAGTTTAGCCGCTATGCGCTCAGAAGTGCAAGATGAGGCTAAAACCACAAATGAAACCAATCAAAATTATTAAATTTTACTTATCGACCTGCTCAAATGAGTAGGTCTTTTTTGGCTAATAGGAAAGTATAAAATTTTTATCTAAATTTTATACTTTCCTATGTCGCATAAGTGCAACTACGCCTCTGTCTTCACCCTTAGGGGCTCACCAATCGGTGAGTTTTCTTTATAAGCTTAATCACTTCGTAAGATCATTCTGTTTATGGTAAACTTATAGATGAAATTTTAAAAGAAGAAGTGATATAAAATGGAGCAGAATAATCAATTCATTCATATAGATGAACAAATCCGCTTATGGGAAAAAGAACTTGATGAGAATGGATTTATCTTAAATGAAAATCTTCTCTTTACCTATATTCAAAGAGTAAACAAAGAAGAGGATCCTATTCAAAAATCAAGTTTGTTAACGATTGCTGCACTTTCCCGTATACATCAGAATAAATTAGATTCTTTAGCCATTGGTTGGATGGACGAAGCGTTTGAATTAAATCCCTCTAATCTAAAAGTAAATCAATTTTTGATCCAATATGAATGGAAAAAGAAAAAGGATATATTAAACTCCTTAACATTTCCATCTATTAGGGAAACAGATAACCATACAGCCAAGAAGAAAATCGCGGAACAATATGTTGAAATTCTTCAATCTTTCTTAGATGAGGCTGAGGATCACTTAACAGATTTAAAAAGAAAAATGAAAATGGCTGCTGAAATGAATAACCAGCCTATTTTGCAAATATACGAGCACCTTTCTAGACTTCTTTCAGATGCCATCGAAGAATCCATTGTTCTTTTAAAAGCAGCGGAGGAATTTGAAGAATCGATCATGAGCCTTTTCTATAGTCCGACATCATTTCAAGATTTGAAACATCAGTTGATCAAAATAGAAAATATACAGAAAGAATGGCTAACGATTTTCAATGATGAGGAAAAGATGGAAAAGATTGAAGAGAATGCGTTAGATCAATTAAATGAAATGATTGGGATGAAAAAGGTAAAGAATCGAGTAAATGATTTTTACCGATTTTTAAAATACCAAAAACATCGGAAAGAACGGGGATTCCAAACAAAGGATGAATTAGGTTTAAACATGATATTGACCGGTAACCCCGGAACAGGGAAAACGACTCTCGCAAGACTCCTTGCAAAAATTTATCATGAACTTGGTGTACTGCCACGCTCCGAAGTTGTTGAGGCTGATCGGTCTCAATTAGTAGGAGCATTTGTTGGACAAACCGAGGAAAATGTTCGTGCCATTGTAGAGCGTGCCATCGGTGGAGTTTTATTTATTGATGAAGCATATAGTTTAAAACGCGAGGGTCAATCAGGAAATGATTATGGTCAAGCTGCCATTGACACGCTTGTGTCGCTGATGACTGGCCAGGAATATGGTGGGAAGTTTGCCGTTTTCCTAGCAGGCTATCCAGAAGAAATGCGGACTTTCCTTAGTGCAAATCCAGGATTACGCAGCCGTTTCCCACAATCCAATTTTATTCATCTTGACGATTATTCTAATGATGAGTTAATCCAAATTGCTCAAAAGGTAGCTGCAGAAAATGATTATATTTTATCAGACGAAGCAAAAGTGGAAATTGACTATCGACTTGATCAGGAACGTGTAGATGATACGTTTGGAAACGCAAGAACGGCAAGAAATATTGTTTTAGAAGCCATTTTTAAAAAGGGCTCAGAAAATCATACCGAAGAAATTGACATTTTACGTTTCACCCTATTAGAAAAAGATAATTTTTCCGCTGAAAGAACAGTCAAGTCTGATCCACCATTTAATCGACTAGATCGCCTCATAGGGTTGGATAATCTTAAAGAAGAAATGAAATCACTTATTTCATTTGTAAAAATGCAGCAATTCCGAAGAAATAAAGGGCTCCCCACCGTTCCCATTCAGCTTCATTCTGTCTTTACAGGAAATCCTGGAACAGGTAAAACAACAGTGGCCAAAATTTATGCGGAATTGTTACAAGAATGCGGAATCCTTAAACGCGGTCATTTAATTGTATCCAGCAGAGCAGACTTTGTTGCTGGTTATGTGGGTCAAACTGCTGGAAAAACAAAGAAAAAAATCCGAGAGGCACTTGGAGGGGTTTTGTTTATTGACGAGGCGTATTCGCTTTTAGGCCAAACTGGCGGCGATTTTGGAAAGGAAGTCATTGATACTCTAGTCGATGAAATGACCAAACATAATGAAAATCTCGTTGTTGTTCTTGCTGGATATCCTAACGAAATAGATGCCTTACTTGAAAGCAACCCTGGTTTACGGTCAAGATTTAAAAAATTCTTCCAGTTTCCTGACTACAAGGTTAATGAACTTATTGCGATTATAAAATCATATGCAGGTGGCTTCCAATATCAATTAACGGAATCTGCGATGAATATGCTCTATGATACATTAAAAGAACAAACATTTATTGGAAATGGACGTTTTGCTACCAATCTTGTTGATGAAATGATCCAGGCACAAGCTATGCGATTAATGAATGAAAATGCTGATGACCTATTACTTGAAAAAGCGAAACTTCTTGAAGATGAAGATGTTGAAATAGCACTAAATAAGATTCGAAATGGGGCACCTTTATGATCATAGCCACGAATCAAATTGAAGTTCGTTATGCTGACTTTATCCTGAATGGCATCAAGCATAGGAAAATGCCAAAATAAAAAAAATAGAAATGATAAAATCTATTGGATGTGAAGAAATTCCCAACAAAAAGGAAGTAGGTATCAAATGTTAGAACTTACAAGTAGTGCTTATGAAGTATTACTAGATATAAGAAATAAGGAAAAACAATACGAACAGGAACAATTATTTGTTCGTTTAAGTATCGGAAATTGTTGAAGCGGTCCAAAATTAAGTCTGTCTCTGGAAGAGCGGAAGCTAAATGACGATCATCTATTTCAGTTTGATGATTTAGAAATACTCATACATGAAAAAGATATGGTTGACTTCAATAATACCAAAGTTGATTATGTAAATGATCACCGTGGCAGAGGTAAATTTCAAATTTTTAATTTATAGGCTCAGTTAAAGGAGAAGGTTGATTTTACTGTGGTGAACAAATAAACGGAAAATCAATAATGAATAATAGAGCTGTATAAATAAAAAAGCAGAATTTCCAGTGGAAGTTCTGCTTTTTTACAGAATAGATAGGGGGGATTCATCTATAAATCAAATTTTTCGATAAAGGCAATTAATTCGTCAAAGTTCTTTGTAACTTTAAAAGGTAAATCATTGGATGAAGGATTGGGTGGATTCATATAAAATTCAACAACAAAGTCATCTTTTTCAATATATTCAGAAATAGTTGTTGTAAAATAATACTCTTGGTTTGCATTTTCATTAGAACGGTACAATACCCTCACCCTTTCGAAATTCAACTTCTATATTCCCTATTTTAAAGTAAATAAACAGGATTATGTGAGAAGGTTTTGTGAACTTCGTGAACGATTAGTGAAATGTAAAATGGCTTTAAAAGAACAAAAAGTTCTTTTAAAGCCATTTTATTTTAGGTTCTGTTTTATTGAGGATCCGTTTAATATTGGCACGATGCCGATAAAAGACAAAAGATACTAATAAAAATACGACGATGATCAGTGGAATATCTAATTCACGGACTGAGCCGATCACAAAAGTATAAAAAATAGCTGAAAGGCCTGCCAGCATTGAAGAAAGCGATACATATTTTGTTATGTATAAACTTAAGAAAAATACGAACAAAATGATTGCAAACATTGGTGGTGCATATGCTAAAAGAACACCAGCGGAGGTAGCTACTGCCTTTCCACCACGAAAACCTGCAAATAAAGGATACATATGTCCAATCACAGCAAATATTC
>DATFAH010000352.1:0-4193 GCA_035254805.1 Caryophanales bacterium
GCGTAAATTACTAGATAAAAAACTGAATGTTTAATAAAATATTTCTTTTCAGAAATAACATTTTTAAATTTTTTTTACTATATGTAGCATACTTCACAGTTTATCTAAAAAAAAAATTCTATAATACACGAAGTTAAGACGATTTCATCCAAAAATGGATGGTTTAAAATGCTTGTGGTAACCATAAATATAAAATGGGATTGTAAGAGGAGGATATAAAAAATGAATCAAGGTATAAAACAATTGTATATTCAAACTGGTAGCTTAATTGCTGGATTCATGGTTTGGGTACTTATTTCATCGCTAATGCCATTTATTAAAGCAGATATTAACTTAACTTCTACCCAGCAGGCATGGGTAACCGCAGTCCCAGTTATCCTAGGCTCTTTATTAAGAGTTCCGATTGGTTACTGGACAAATAAATATGGTGCAAGAAAATTATTTACCATAAGCTTTCTTATTCTGTTGATTCCTATTGCCCTTTTAAGCTATGCAAATTCTCTTTTCATGCTTTTAATTGGCGGATTATTACTTGGAATCGGAGGAGCTATTTTTTCAGTAGGTGTAACCTCTTTACCAAAGTATTATGAAAAAAAGAAACATGGTTTTATTAATGGTATTTATGGTGCAGGTAATATCGGAACAGCAATAACGTCTTTTTCTGCACCAGTGCTAGCAAATGAATTTGGATGGAGATTAACCATTCAGATTTTTCTCGCAGTAGTTATCGTGTTTGCTCTTATCAATTTCATTTTCGGGGATAGAAAAGAGCAAAAGGTAAATAATTCACTAATTAATCAAATAAACGAAGTTAAGAAAAATCAAAAACTATGGTTTTTATGCTTATTTTATTTCATCACCTTTGGTTCTTTTGTGGCATTCACCATTTATTTACCTTCATTTTTAGTAAATCATTTCGATTTAGATAAAGTGGATGCAGGACTTAGGACTGCTGGCTTTATTGCCATTGCAACTTTATTTAGACCTGTAGGCGGCTTTCTTGGGGATAAGATTAATCCATTCCTTATTTTAATGGGCGTTTTCTTTTGGCTTACATTTGCTGGTTTTCTTTTATCATTTACACCTTCCCTTCCAATTTATTCTTTCGGCAGTTTACTCGTAGCTTTTTGCGCTGGGATTGGAAATGGTGCAGTCTTTAAATTAGTTCCTCTATACTTCTCTAAACAGGCAGGCATTGTGAATGGGATCGTTGCAATGATGGGCGGACTAGGGGGATTTTTCCCACCAATCATTTTGACCATTCTCTTTAATTTAACCGGTCACTACGCCATCGGTTTTATGTCATTATCAGAATTCTCATTAGCGAGTTTAATTCTTGTTGTTTGGCTATTCTATCAAGACAAATTAGAAATTTCAGCTAGAATCATTAACGGTGCTAATGAAGGTATCGTTGTTACGGATGTACATGGCGTTATTCAACGAATAAATCCTTATTTTACTAAAATTACTGGTTTTAAATCTGAGGATGTTAAAGGTAAATCGTTAAGTATATTACAATCTGGAGAACATGATCAGGATTTTTATAAGAATATGTGGGATATAATCACAACTAAGGACTATTGGGAAGGGCGCATTTGGAATAAACGGAAAAATAATAAGGTTTATTTACAACATTTAACCGTATCAGCATTAAAAGATGAAACTGGCGATACAAAAAATTATGTTGGACGATTTAATGAGGTAGAACAAAATCAATAAAAACAAAAAACTGCCATCACGGCAGTTTTTTGTTTAATTTAAAATCGTTACTTTCAATTGTTTAGAACCAAATTGAATGGCATTATTTTGTGAGGGAATAAAGACATCGATTCGATTACCTTTAATAGCCCCACCCGTATCTGCAGCTGTTGCATATCCATATCCTTCTACATACACTTTTGAGCCAAGAGGAATTACGGTAGGATCAACCGAGATTACTTTAGAATTAGGGTTTGATTTCAGGTCTACACCTGTTCTTGTCACACCTGAACATCCTTTACAAGAAGCTGTATACGCTGTCGCCTTAACGGTAATCACTTTGTTATTAACTTTTTTTATAGGAACCGGTTTATTGTTTACTTTAACAATATTGATCTTTGATGCAGGTTGTTTTGTTTCTTGAACTGATTGTTTTGATTTAACAACTGCTTGAGTGCTAACTGGAGTACTCACGGCTGCTTTTACTTGTTTTTCAACTCCAATTTCTTTTTTATCATCATAAATATCCAGATTTGGCCCCGGTTTAATAAGATCTGTGGTTAAGTTATTCCATTCCATAAGTTGGCTGTCCGCTACATTATTTTCTTTTGCAATATCCCATAGTGTATCTCTCTCTTTTACCAAATAATGCTTAACTGGTAATACCTTGAGCAAATCCCCAGGACGAATGATGTTTGATGAAAGTTTGTTCCAGCTTTTAATATTTTCTACAGATGCATTATGTACCTGTGAAATGTTCCATAGCGTGTCACCCTTATGCACTGTTACCTCTTTTGCATGTACATTAGCACCTACAGCTCCTGAGAGTGCAGCAACTGCAATGAATATTTTTATCATTTCAATCATATGTTTACCTCCCATGTTCTTTTAGCAGCTAACGTTGTTAATCATACCATCAATTGCGTGTTGACAAAGAACAGAGAAATTAATTATTCTTTACCACTGTATCAATTATATTACAATAGCATTTCTAGGAATCTGAATATTCCGAAATCAAGAAAAGAAAGGAAAGCGCTGCTTGATCACAAGCAGCGCTTTTACCTTTATTGAATTTTAGTTACAGCAACAGCACATGCTTTAAATTCTGCTGTTCCTGAAATTGGATCATATTCGTTTATTGTCAAGCTATTGGTTGGTACTTCATGCCAGTGGAAACTCATAAATACAAGTCCAGGAACTACTTGCTCAGTTACTTTCGCTTTTACTTGAACAGCTCCTCTTCTTGAGCGAACCTGTACAACCTCACCATCAGTAATGCCTAAATCTCTTGCATCATCAGGATGAATATCAACCGTTTCTTCTGTTTGTTTAATTTTTACTCCTGCCGCATAATGGCGTGTTTGAGTATGTGTATTATATGATTCATACCGTCTTCCAGTAGTTAATGTAAACGGATACTCCTCATCCGGTAACTCAATAGGTGGTGTGTAATCAACAGGTACGAATGGTGCTTTTGATCCCTCAGATTCATATGGCTGATGGAATCTTTCGTGCATGACAAATGTACCAGGATGACTTTCATCAGGACATGGATAATGAACGCTATATTCCTTATCAAGTCTTGCATAGGAAATTCCGCCATACATCTCCCAAGCAAGTCTTCTTACTTCATTCCAAATTTCTTCACTATTATCATAACTCATCTCATATCCTAATCTAGCTGATAATTCACAAAGAATTTTCCAATCTTCCTTTGTATTTGGATGTGGTTCAATTGCTTTGCGGACGCGTTGAATTCTTCTATCTGTATTGGTAAATGTTCCATCTACCTCACCCCATGAACGAGCAGGTAATACCACATCAGCTAATTTTGCTGTTTCTGTCATGAAAATATCATGGACAATTAATAAATCAAGATCTTCTATAAGCTTTCTTAAATGGTTACTATGAACATCAGCTAAAATTGGATTTTCGCCAATTACATATAATGCTTTTAATTCGCCAGTTTCAATTTTATCAAATGTTCTAGTTTGTGTATCCCCTGCAACAGGATTAAGAGCCACTTTCCATTCTTTTTCAAATCTCACACGATTATCTTCATCTGCTAAGCTCATAGCACCTGCAAGATGATTTGGAAGACATCCCATGTCCCCTGCACCTTGGACATTATTTTGCCCTCTGAGCGGCATGATCCCACTGCCTTCTTTTCCAATATTACCAGTTAACAAGGCAAGATTGGCGATGTCAAATACATTGTTTACACCACAGTGATGCTCCGTAATACCAAGTGTATAAGCAATCATACCACGGTCAGTGGTTGCATACTCCCTTGCTGTCGCAATAATATCATCTGGATTTAAACCAGTGATTTCAGCAGCATATTCTGGTGTATACATTTCCACTTTCTTTTTAAGTTCCTCAATATCTACTGTAAATTGATCAACAAAATGAGTGCCATATAAACCTTCTTTTAAAATGATGTGAATCATCGCATTAATTAATGCTATATCTGATCCCACTTTAATTTGCAGGTG
>DATFAH010000353.1:0-9807 GCA_035254805.1 Caryophanales bacterium
AATATGGTTTTCTTTTAAACCAGTACCAAAATAAAACAACTAAACTGCCAATGGCTCCAATAAAGGCGGCAAATGTAGCAACACTAACAGCTTTGACCATTCCTCCATCTAAAAAATGCAAAACAACATAAGCGCCGACAAGTGTAAAGGTAATGCGCACGATTTGTTCAACCACCTGTGAGACTGCAGATGGACCCATCGACTGGTGACCTTGGAAATAACCTCTAATTAAGCTCATAAATGGAACAACAATTAAGGCAAAGCTGACGGCACGAATAACGGTAGTTACATCATTTACTTTTATAGACTGTTTTGCTCCATCCGAATTTATACTCATTTCAGCTACAATGGGAGCTGATAAATATAAAACTAAGAATGCGACTATACCCGTTATCATCATGATAACTAATCCTGATTTAAATAATTTTCGCCCAACTGCATATTCTTCCAATGCATTATATTTTGAAATAAATTTTGAAACAGCCAGCGGCACACCAGCTGTGGCTATACTAATAAAAATGGTATAAGGAACATAGGAAAATTGATATAGCTGTGTCCCATGCTTCCCGACGATCTGATAGAATGGGATGACATAAAATAAGCCGAGTACTTTAGAAAGTATCGTTCCAATTGTTAATATAAACGTTCCTCTTAAAAGCTTAGATGACATAGAATCATTCTCCTACGAATTATTCACTTTACAGATGTACATACGTCTTTTTTGCACACTAATAGTAGTGTACAACTTCTTTTCTTACGGCGCTACTACTTTATAGAGACAGTCCACTTGTTTATTATGAATGAACCTATTAAAATATAGTTTACCCGTATTGAAGGAAATTTAGATTAAGTTGGTGAAACCATGGAATACGATGTAATCGTTATTGGAGGTGGCCCTTCTGGACTAATGGCAGCCATTGCCGCAGGTGAGAAAGGGGCAAAAGTCCTATTAATTGATAAAGGCGATAAACTTGGTCGGAAATTAGCTATTTCTGGCGGAGGACGCTGCAATGTCACAAATCGTAACTCGATCGAAAATATCATTAAACATATACCGGGAAACGGTAAATTTTTATATAGTGCTTTTTCCATCTTTAACAATGAAGATATCATTTCTTTTTTTGAAAAATTGGGTATTGCCTTGAAGGAAGAAGATCATGGGAGAATGTTTCCTGCTACGAATAAGGCGGAATCTGTTGTGGATGCCTTACTATCACGGATGGAGCAATTACATGTCCGGATTTTCAGGAGTACATCTGTTCAAGATGTTGAATATGAGAATGGCCGGGCTAAGGCGGTGGTTTTAAAGGATGGCCGCATTCTATCAGCGAAATCGATTGTCATTGCTGTTGGAGGAAAATCTGTTCCGCAAACAGGCTCGACCGGTGATGGCTATGTTTGGGCCGAAAAAGCTGGGCACACCATAACAGAGCTTTTTCCAACCGAGGTACCGCTTACTTCTAGTGAACCATTTATTAAAAGGAAAATCCTACAAGGGCTGTCTTTAAGAGATATTCATCTAAGTGTATTGAATCCAAAAGGGAAGGCCATTATCTCTCATCGGATGGATATGATTTTTACCCATATTGGGGTTAGTGGCCCTGCCGTCTTACGCTGCAGTCAATTCGTGGTAAAAGCGATGAAAAAATGGAAGCTAGAAAAGGTGACAATGGTGTTGGATGTGTTGCCCGATCATTCTGAAGAAGGTCTTTTTCAAGAGATACTGAAGTGGATTAAAGATGAGCCAAAGAAAAGCATCAAGAATACTTTAAAGGGCTTACTACAGGAACGCTATCTCCTATTTTTGCTTGAACAAAGCGGTATCGATCCAAATGCTCAAGGTGCAATGATCGGAAATGAAAAATTAAGGACCTTTTCGAAAAATTGTAAAGGTTTTACGTTTACCGTTAACGGAACCTTGCCATTAGAAAAAGCATTCGTGACTGGCGGTGGAGTCTCCATCAAGGAAATCGAGCCACAAACAATGGCATCAAAGCTTACAGATGGACTCTTTTTCTGTGGAGAAATTCTTGATATCCACGGTTATACCGGTGGCTATAATATTACCTCTGCCCTTGTGACTGGAAGGCTTGCTGGCATGAATGCTGCTGTTTATGCAAAAGGGCTTTAAATAAAGCGGCGCGAGCAAAATCTGCTCGCACCTCATTTATTATTGACGATAAATAATCATCGCCGAAAAGCAGTAGATTTGCTCTTCTTCTTCATCCTCCGGAATGGCAGCAACATTATATTTAATATCGATTAGCTTTTTTTCATCCATTCCTTTTAAAAACCAATTCATTTCCCGCTCCAAATCCTTTTCATGCTCCCGATCAAACAGCTTAACTTGAATCACTGGGCTCTTCCTTTCGTTTTTTTAACCATTATCACCACTTTTCTGAATTTTTAAAAGTTTTATTCATAAATGCTTCACAGCGTGTTTTTGGCAGTAGATCAAATGGATCTTTTTTAAGGTTTCCAGTTCTTTAACGGAAATTGGCCATTTTTGATCAAATAAGAGCCTCTCAGTCCGCAATGTCACCGTATGTAATTACTTTAATTTCTTCCACGGCAAACATCCTTTCCTTAGAAAAACATCCTCCGAATAGGAGGATGCTTTCAATTAATTTGCCACTATATTCACTAGTTTGCCCGGTACTGTAATCACTTTACGCACCGTTTTACCTTCAATTTGTTCTTTCACTTTTTCATCATCCATCGCTAATTGTTCAAGTGCTTCCTTACTTGCCCCTGTTGGAACAGTAAGCTTATGCTTCACTTTACCATTAATCTGGATAACAATTTCAACTTCATCATCAACCAGTTTTGACTCATCAAAAGTAGGCCATGCTTCATAGGAGATGGTATCACTATACCCTAGTTTGCTCCATAGCTCTTCAGCAAGATGCGGGCATATAGGAGCGAGCAATTTAACGAAGCCTTCGATATAATGCTTTGGAAGAACAGTTGACTTATACGCCTCATTAATAAAGACCATCATTTGCGAAATAGCTGTATTAAATCGCAAGCCTTCCAAATCCTCTGTTACTTTTTTCACGGTTTGGTGGTAAACCTTTTCTAAATTAGCTGCTTCTTCATTTGCTTGAATTTTAGGATTTAATGCCTCGTCCTCTTCAACAAATAAACGCCAGATGCGGTCAAGGAAACGACGTGATCCATCAAGTCCATTTGTGGACCAGGCAATCGATGCATCAAGTGGGCCCATAAACATTTCATACAAGCGAAGCGTATCAGCACCATGGCTTCCAACAATATCATCAGGGTTGACAACATTCCCTTTAGATTTACTCATTTTTTCATTATTTTCGCCTAAAATCATTCCTTGGTTAAAGAGCTTTTGGAATGGTTCTTTTGTTTTGACAATTCCTAAATCGTATAAAAACTTATGCCAGAAACGAGCATATAGTAGATGAAGAACAGCATGCTCGGCACCGCCAATATAAATATCAACTGGAAGCCATTCATTTAATTTTTCCTTGGAAGCTAATGTTTGATCATTTTTCGGATCAATATAACGTAAATAATACCAGCAGCTTCCGGCCCATTGCGGCATCGTATTTGTTTCCCGACGACCCTTCTTACCTGTTTTGGGATCTTCCACATTTACCCAGTCAGCTATGTTTGCTAGTGGTGATTCTCCTGTACCAGATGGTTTAATTTCCGTTGTTTTTGGAAGAACTAATGGTAACTGATCTTTAGGTACAGCTGTCATGGTTCCATCTTCCCAGTGAATAACTGGAATTGGTTCCCCCCAGTAGCGCTGGCGGCTGAATAACCAATCACGAAGGCGATAGGTTACCTTTTTCGTGCCAATCCCTTTTTCTTCTAGCCAGGAAATCATTTTTTGAATCGCATCGTTTTTATTTAAACCATTTAAGAAATCTGAATTGATATGCTCCCCATCACCAGTAAAAGCATCTGAATCAATCTCTCCTAAAGCAACAACCTGCTTGATTGGAAGATCAAATTGCTTGGCGAATTCATAGTCCCGTTCATCATGCGCTGGTACCGCCATGATCGCACCTGTCCCATAGCTGACTAATACATAATCTGCAATCCAGATCGGCATTTTTTCACCGTTAGCCGGGTTGATGGCATAGGCACCAGTAAATACACCTGTTTTTTCTTTCGCAAGGTCAGTTCGCTCTAGGTCACTCTTACTCTTAATTTTTTCAATATAGGCGTAAACGGCTGCACGCTGTTCCGCAGTTGTTATTTTATCAACAAAAGCATGTTCTGGAGCAAGGACGGCATAAGTCGCACCAAACAATGTATCTGGACGAGTCGTAAAGACCGTGAATGTTTCGTCATATCCATCAATCATAAAGGTAACTTCAGCCCCCTCGGAACGACCGATCCAGTTACGCTGCATATCTTTGATGCTCTCTGGCCAGTCCAATTCCTCTAGGTCTTCAAGAAGACGATCTGCATATGCAGTAATTTTCAACATCCATTGCTTCATTGGACGGCGTTCAACTGGATGTCCGCCGCGTTCACTTTTTCCATCAATGACCTCTTCATTTGCTAAAACGGTTCCAAGTGCTGGGCACCAGTTAACGGCTACTTCATCAATATAAGCAAGCCCTTTTTCAAAAAGCTGCAAGAAAATCCATTGCGTCCATTTGTAATAGTTTGGATCAGTTGTATTCACTTCACGATCCCAGTCATAGGAGAAACCAAGTGATTTAATTTGTCTGCGGAAATTATCAATATTTTTCTTAGTAAATTCAGCTGGATCATTTCCTGTATCTAAAGCATATTGCTCTGCTGGCAAACCAAATGCATCCCAGCCCATTGGGTGAAGGACATTGTAACCTTGCATCCGTTTCAAGCGGGAAAGAATATCTGTTGCAGTGTAACCTTCAGGGTGCCCTACATGAAGTCCTGCTCCAGATGGATACGGAAACATATCTAAAGCGTAGAATTTCTTTTTCCCTTTTTCTTCGCTTGTTTTAAATGTTTTTTCTTCTTCCCATTTTTGCTGCCACTTTTTTTCTATTTCTTGATGGTTAAAGCTCATTGTTTTTCCTCCTATTAAAAAATAAAAAACCTCTCATCCCTAAAAAAGGGACGAGAGGATCATGTATGTATCTTCCCGCGGTACCACCCACATTAGTGTTGTCAACACTCGCTTCATTCATCCTTAACGCGGAAAACGGCAAACATTACTCAAATTCACGCTTGCAACTCAGGAAGGCGAGTTCATGATCTTCCCGGTTGACTTGCACCAAACGTCAACTCTCTACATACAGGTCAGAATCATTACTACTCCTCGTCATTGTCATTCATTATCAAAGTATATCGTTATTGTATTAAATTTCCTAGCTTGATGCAAGTAATTAAAAACACCACAGTACTAGTGGTGTTTTTATGATCAAATGATCAAGATTCAATTAAGTTTGAAACAGATACATTTTGTTTGCTGTTAGGCTGATCAAGTGGATGGATGGTAGCGGTTTGATTTTGTTGATCTACATGTTCAATATAGATCTGTGTTCCATTATAGGTTACATTCGCCATTGTTTGTGAATTAGCAATTTCTTGTGCACGATTTGCGTTCATGATTGACCCCCAATTTCATAATTAAAAACAATTTCAGTATTTGCTGTAAATATCATAATTATTCATAGCAATTAGAAATGGAGGGCGAAGATCAATTAAATATTCGCTGAAATCGACGTTTCTGATTTGATCCTTCGATCATAAAAAACAGTTGTAAAAATAGAAATGATAAATAATGAAATTAAAACGGTAAACAACATGGATATATCGTAAAGATCTACGAGAATCCCGCCGAGGAGAGGACCTATCATTCTTCCCCCTGTTGCGGTACTATTTACAATTCCTTGATAAAAACCTTCTCTTCCTTTCGGTGCTAATGAAAAGGCAACCGTTGGAACAGCCGGCCAAATAAACATTTCGCCGATTGTCAAAATAATCATTCCGACGAGGAGTCCGGAGAAAGCCGCTGCTTTTGATGCAACAAGGAATGAAATAATGAAAATGACAATTCCTATGATCATTTGAATTTTTAAAGATTTAGCAAAATGCTTCAATACCCCATTTAATAAAGGTTGGCCAACTACGATAAGTGCCCCGTTTACTGTCCAAAGCACACTATATTGCGACAATGAAATGTGAATTTCCTGTGTATAGGATGCAACGGTCGTCGACCATTGGACATAAGCAACCCAGCAAAGCAGATAGCCGATACAAAGGATCAAAAGAGCCCGCATATTTTTGTGATTTTTATTCGTTAAATTTTCTTGTTTTGCTGTAGCCTTAGTGTTGGAACTCGCATGAACACCGCGATAACCAAAAATAGCAATAAGGAGAAACACGATATACAATACGGTATTCGCTAAAAAGATTAATTGAAATGAATAGTCTGCAACGAACCCGCCGAGTGCCGAGCCGATCGCAACCCCTAAGTTAGTGGCAACATAAAGAGCATTAAAAGATTTGCGCCCGCCTTCTGGCCATACAGCACCACCCATCGCATACATCGATGGAAAAACAATTCCTGTACCAAAACCAACTATTGTTAAAAATACCACATATTCTGGCCAGTCATGCCAAAACGTTAAACTAATCAATGCAAGAAGGGTAATTCCAATTCCTAACAGAATAGATTTATAGCCTCCAAGCTTATCAAAAAAATAACCGCCAATAAGATTCCCTACTACACTGGCACCAGAATTTAACATTAAAACAATCCCCGCAACTGATAATGATTTCCCTAATAAATCATGAATATAAATGGTGTTTAAAGGCCATAAAAAAGAGTTCCCCGTAACATTGACTGCCATTCCAATAATCAAAAGCCATAAAATACGCGGCATAAAAGTCCCCTTTACCCAAAACTATTTCGTATACCAAAATATTTTATTCCTTTTTTGTATTAGGTGCAATCATTTTTACCTAATGAAAAATGCCCTCCACACAACATGAGGGCATTTCATTTCATTACTGTTCTTGATGGAATTTTGATTTAATTGGCTGAGAGCCAGATTGTTCATATTTCAGCTTTGCTTTTTTGACAAGATCTACATCTTTGCCAAGTTCCACATCCTGATTATTAATGCCATTTCTTGTTTTTTGTTCTGGATTTTGCTGTTTAGAACGTTTCTTCATCTTTGGTCTCCTCCTCTTAACGCCCTTGTAAAATCATCGTGTTTTGAAGCTGTTGTAATTTTAATCTCATTCTGTGAAGCTGTTCGCGCTGCTGTGCATTTGCACTATGGGCAAGCTTAGCTATATCATGATAAGATTGCTCCAATTCTTGCAATGCTTGTGTATAATCATCATTATTATATTGCTCTTGAAGGCTGCTTTCTTTATATTGATCCTGTGCAAACGAAATCGCATCCTCACACTGCTGCAGTAAATTATCGATCGATTCACGAGTTGCCATCAAAAGAACCTCCTTAAATTCAAACCTTGCCTGAAGCATCGTGCTTCATCTCTTATTGTGTTCACATCCAAGGCAACTATCACTGAGCAAGGGTTGATAATTACTGCCAATTTAATTGAAACATTTTCAATTGGCGACATTCCTCCGTACATGTTAAAATTTAATTTATGTAATTTTTTATTAAAAAAAGGAGGTTTTCTGAAAAAATGCTTCAGACGAAACCTTTTCCATATACTTCAGATGATAAACGTTATCATACATGGAATTATCATCTTCGCCAGCAATTTGGTCATAAAGTATTTAAAATTGCACTTGATGGGGGATTTGATTGCCCAAACCGCGATGGTACAGTGGCTTATGGCGGCTGCACATTTTGCAGTGTTTCCGGGTCAGGGGATTTCGCTGGAGACCGTGCCAAGAGCCTAGAAACTCAATTTAAAGAAATAAAAGAAAGAATGCATACGAAATGGAAAGATGGCAAATACATGGCTTATTTCCAAGCCTTTACGAATACGCATGCACCTGTAGACGTTCTTTCCGAAAAATATGAAGTCGTGCTAAAACAGGAAGATGTGGTTGGCTTATCCATCGCCACTCGCCCTGATTGTTTACCAGATGATGTCGTCGAGTATTTAGCTGAATTAAATGAGCGAACCTATTTATGGGTCGAGCTTGGCCTCCAAACGATCCACGAAGATACGGCTACGCTCATTAACCGTGCGCATGATTTTCAATGCTATAAAGATGGTGTAAACAAATTAAGAAAGCATGGCATTCGTGTTTGCTCACATATTATTAACGGGCTGCCGCTAGAATCCAAAGAAATGATGATGGAAACAGCCCGTGAAGTAGCGAAGCTCGATGTTCAAGGAATTAAAATCCATTTGCTTCATCTTTTAAAAGGAACCCCGATGGTTAAGCAATATGAAAAAGGAATGTTACAATTTCTCTCAAAAGAGGACTATGTAAACTTAGTTTGCGACCAATTAGAAATTTTACCACCCGAAATGATCGTTCATCGGATTACCGGTGACGGACCAATTGATTTAATGGTTGGGCCCATGTGGAGCGTTAACAAATGGGAGGTTCTAAATTCCATTAATGACGCTCTTGTTAGAAGGGATAGCTGGCAAGGGAAGTTTTATCAAGAAAGCAGGGAGTAAGCTGTGAATATCGATCGAATCCTGCCTTTTGCCAAACGGGAAAAGTTTTTGGATTTGATGTACAAAAAGAAGCCGTATTCGCGACAAAAGAACGGTTGCAGCAAAATGGGGTAGCAGAAAGAGCGATCCTTTTTCACGAAGGACATGAAAATTTGCTTCATGCCATTCCCACTGATTTCCACGGAAAAGTGACAGGAGCTATTTTCAATCTTGGGTACTTGCCTGGCAGTGATAAAACGATTATCACAAAGCCTAATACAACGATTGCCGCCATTGAACAGCTTTTGGAATTGATGGCTTCTGGCGGTATCATTGTCCTTGTCATTTACCACGGACACCCTGGCGGGGGCAAAGAGCGTGATTCGTTGCTCAAATATTGTTTGGAAATAGACCAAAATCTAGCCCACGTTCTAAAATATCAATTTTTAAATCAAAGAAATAACCCGCCATTTATTGTGGCGATTGAAAAAAGGTAAAAAACCCGGTCAGATGCCGGGTTTTTTCATTTTTAAATTAATTTACCGGTGAAAAAGTAAAACACACAAAGAAGCCCTATTTAAATATCATCCTCGTGACCCCGGCAGGAACCCATTTTTGAATGGCCCGATAGGCTAAGCCATTGATATAAAAGAAATAGCTGATTCCCCCACCCGTTTTTATGATTTCTTTCGCAAGTTTGCGGACATTTTTTTGCTTTCGAACTTTTTCGTCTGATAAATAAACACCTAGCAGCCCACGATTAATCAGCTTGTGAAATTTTTGATGTGGAAGCTCATTAGTGTGCTTATCGGCTTCTGCCAGAAAGTGCTTCAATCGTTTAAAAAGTTTTTCCTGGTTTTCATAATAAAAACAAAAATTTAGATCCCCGCCAAGCCGATCCTCTTCCTGATCAATCAAATAATCCAACAAAATATGCAAGCCTTGTATATACGGAAAATAGCCATTGCGAATATGCTCAGCATCCTTTTTTTGAAAATCATCTCTCATCGCGTATGAAATCAGACAAAAAATACCTAGTGTAGACCCTGAACAAGCTGAAAACTCATACCATTCCATTTTTGGAAGGTTTTCCTGATATGAGCGAAACCAGTTTTTCAGCCGAGTAACTCGCTCATCTGGCGTCACATGTTTATGAATCTGTAAGTCGCAATAATATTGACAAAGCTCTAGCAAATATTCTTTGATCAAATCATAATGAACCAATTTCTG
>DATFAH010000354.1:0-8440 GCA_035254805.1 Caryophanales bacterium
ACAGAAAAACAACAGCAATTTTTAGATCTTTTTGAGGAAATGGAAAAGCATGGACATGAACAAGTTATTTTTAATTATGATAAGGCAACAGGATTAAAATCCATTATTGCCATCCATGATACAACACTAGGACCTGCCTTAGGCGGCTGCAGAATGTGGAATTATGAATCAACTGATGAAGCTTTAAAGGATGTACTTCGCTTATCAAAAGGCATGACATATAAATGTGGAGTTGCTGGTGTATCACATGGTGGCGGAAAATCCGTTATTATCGGTGATCCTAGATCCGAAAAATCAGATGAATTATTCCAAGCATTTGGATCTTTTGTTGAAACCTTAAAAGGTCGTTTCTATACAGGAACAGATGTTGGAACAGTGGGTATGGACTTTGTATCTGCTGGAAAACAAACAAAATACTTAGTTGGCTTACCTGAAGAATACGGCGGCAGCGGAAACTCTGCTATCATTACAGCTTATGGAGTTTGGAAAGCTGTTAAAGCAACAGCAAAAGAAGCTTTCGGCATTGATTCTTTAAAAGATTTGAAAATTGCGGTTCAAGGTTTAGGGAAAGTTGGCGCAGGCCTTGTTAAGCATTTGTATGAAGAAGGCGCCAAATTAGTTGTCACAGATATTTCTGAAGAAAATATCAAGAGAATTTGCCAAGAGTTCCCGGGAGTAGAAGCTGTGAAACCTGAAGAAATATTCAGCGTTGATTGTGATATCTTCTCGCCAAATGCCTTAGGTGCTATTATTAATGATGAGACGATTCTTCAATTTAAATGCCGTGCCATTGCTGGTGCAGCAAATAATGTTTTAGCAGAAAATCGTCACGGAGATATGCTTCATGAATTAGGTATTATTTATGCACCAGACTATGTGGCAAATGCAGGCGGACTTATTCAAGTTGCTGATGAGCTTCAAACATACAATAAAGATCGTGCATTTAAAAATGCAGCTATGATTTATGATATTTTAGGGGATATTTTCAAAATTTCAAGAGAACAAAAGATTCCTACTTATAAAGCTGCAGATGTATTAGTAGAAACAAAGATTGAAAAAGTTGGACAAATCCAACGGAAATTTACTGGCAAATAATCATATTTAGAAAAGAAGGCGGGTACAATGTACTCCGCCTTCTAGCTACAACTGGAAGCAGGTGTAAAAATGCGTTATAAAAGCTTTGAAGAAGTCATTGGCTTAGGAGAGTGTTGCTCACCAGTCAAAGTCAGTGTAGCCCGAGCCCATGATGAAGATGTTCTCATCGCCATTAAAGGTGCGGTAGAAAAAGGGTTAATTATTCCTATTCTTGTCGGGGATGAAAAAGAAATCAGAAGAATAGCAAATGAAATATCTTTTTCAATTGACTCATTCACAATAATTCCCACTAATACGGATGAAGAGGCTGCATACGAAGCTGCAAAACAAGCACATATTGGAGAAGCTAAAGTCATCATGAAAGGTCTCTTGAATAGTACCCCATTTTTAAAAGGAGTTCTTCATAAAGATTTCAGTTTGAAAACGGGGCGAATCTTTAGTCACCTCTCCATTTTTGAAATTCCTGGTGTTGAAAAACTGTTGTATATTACCGATGGCGGTTTAAACATCGCTCCTGATGAAAATCAAAGAGCACAAATTGTTGTCAATGCAGTAGAGTTCCTCTCTAGCATTGGGGTTCGGGATCCTAAAGTGGCATTGTTAGCTGCAAATGAGTTGATTAATGAAAAAATGCCAGTGACAGTCGAGTGCCAAAATATTATGAAACTCGTAAAATCACAAATTCCAGATTGCCAAATTGAAGGCCCGCTGCCATTAGATTTAGCGATTAGCAAGGAATCCCTTAAACATAAAGGGATAATCAGTGAAGTAAATGGTGAAGCCGATTTATTAGTGGTGCCAACCATTGAAGCAGGGAATATTTTCTCAAAAGGAATTACCTACTTTGCGAAAGGGACGATGGCGGGAATTGTGTTAGGAGCAACGGTTCCACTTGTTTTAAACTCTAGATCTGATTCTCCTAAAGCAAAACTTTCCTCGATTGCACTTGCTGCTTTGGCAGCTTCAAGAAAGGACAATGATTAGATGATGGTAGAAGATGCGAATCTACTCATCTTAATTGGCCATTATGGCGTTGGGAAAACGACCTTAGCGGTAAATCTTGCTTACAATTTTGTTTGTAAGCACCATCAACCAATTTCTTTGGCAGATATAGACGTGAATAATCCTTATTTTCGCTCCAGAGATTGGTTAACTAAATTAGAAGAAAACGAAGTAAATGTCATTATGCCAGAGCTCGAAATTGCCTATGCCGAAATGCCTTTTTTGCCAAAAGGGATCTACTCTGCCATTCAAAATCGGGAGCAAAAACTGATTTTAGATGTTGGCGGCAATGATGTTGGTACAACGGTTCTAGGAAGCCTTGCCGAGCAAATCAAACAAGTACCATATTCGCTTTATTTTGTCGTCAATACCTTCCGTCTGGGTACAGAGACGAAGGATGACATTATCGAAAAATATCACCAGCTAAAGTCCATTTCAAGGCTGAAAATTACCCATATTTTAAATAACTCTAATATCGGCGCATACACAGAAGCGTCAGATATCATCGAGAGTGAAGCGATTGTGTTAGCTGCCGCAAAGGAGTTAGGAGTACCTTTTTTAGGAACAACTGTAGAATCAAGATTACTAGAAAAAGTGAATGAAAAAATGAAAGCTACTACTTTTCCAATCAATCAAATTGATCAATTACCTTGGTAAGGGGGGAGAACCAATGAGTAATATGAAAAAGAAAAAAGATTTTTATGTGACCATTGATGAAGATCTTTGTAAAGGCTGCATGATTTGCGTATCTGTATGTCCTACGGAAACATTATCGATGTCGAAGAATCCGAATAAAAAAGGATATTACCCAGCGATTCAGCATGCACCAGTTGCCTGTATTGGCTGTAATAAGTGTGCGCTGATGTGTCCGGAAATATCGATTCGAGTATTTAAGGGGCAGCCACTTCATCAGGAAGCAATTTAATAAACAATGGGGGACTAGTCATGAAAAAATATTTTATGAAGGGTAATGAAGCGATTGCAGAAGCCGCCATTAGAGCGAATTGTCTTATGTATTTTGGCTACCCGATTACTCCATCAACTGAAATTATTGAATATATGGCAGCAAAATTGAACAAGGTCGGGGGGACCTTTGTTCAATCAGAAAGTGAAATTGCCGCCATGTTTATGGTGTTTGGAGCATCAGGTGCAGGAAAACGGGTTATGACGGCTTCATCCAGTACTGGAATTAGCTTAAAGCAAGAAGGTTTATCATACATGGCAGCCAATGAGCTTCCAGCTTTAGTTGTAAACATTATGCGAACAGGGCCAGGTTTAGGCGGTTTAGGACCATCTCAAGCTGACTACTTCCAAGCTACAAAGGGCGGTGGACATGGCGACTATCGCTTGATTGTTTTAGCCCCAAGCTCTGTTCAAGAGATGGCCGATTTAATTATGGATGGGTTTGATCTAGCTGATATTCACCGCAATCCTGTCATGATTTTAGCTGACGGTGTGTTAGGTCAAATGATGGAACCGGTTGTTTTCAGAGATGCTGCTCCTGTTTCTGTAGATAAGTCATGGGCGACAACAGGTGCAGATGGAAGGGAAAGAAATGTTATTACTTCCTATAGTCTGCAAAATGAAGCTGGCGAAAAGAAATCACTCTATTTGGAGAAAAAATACAATCAAATTAAAGAATCTGAGCAGCGCTTTGAAAGCTACTTAATGGATGATGCGGAATATGCTTTTGTGGCATATGGCACAAGTGCAAGAATCGTGAAAGGTGCAGTAGATGAATTGCGCGAGCAAGGTCATAAGGTGGGGCTGATTCGCCCAATCACATTATGGCCATTCCCTGAAAAGGCATTTCAATCTGTTCTTGACCAAGTAAAGGGCTATTTAGTGGTGGAAATGAGTGCAGGTCAAATGATTGAAGATGTGAAACTAACTGTAAATGCAAAAGCACCTGTTGAGTTTTATTCAAGACAGGGCGGAATTACCCCTCAGCATAATGAAATTATTGAAAAATATCATTCAGTATTTCAAGGTGGGGGTGTCATCGCATGAAACAAATTTTCGAAAAAACAAAAGCATTAAACGATAAACCTTTTCATTATTGTCCAGGTTGTACTCACGGGATTATTCATCGAATTTTAGGCGAAGTGATTGAAGAATTAGATATTCTTGCAAAAACCATTGGTGTTGCCCCTGTCGGCTGCTCTGGTTTTATGGAACAATATTTTAATATTGATTTCCAAGGCGGAGCACATGGTCGTGCACCAGCGATTGCTACAGGAATTAAGCGGGCATTGCCTGACAAAGTGGTTTTTACGTATCAAGGTGATGGTGACCTTGCTTCCATCGGGATTGCAGAAGCTATTCATGCTGCTGCACGTGGAGAAAAGTTCACGACGATTTTTGTTAACAATGGAATTTATGGGATGACAGGCGGCCAAATGGCACCAACATCTCTTGTTGGTCAGAAAACGGCGACTTCACCAATGGGTCGTGATGCAGCGCTTGCTGGATATCCATTAGATATCCCACTCATCATGAGTACCATTCGCGGGGCTGCATATGTGGCGTCTGTTTCTGTTGATACACCGCAAAATGTATTGAAAGCGAAAAAGGCCATTAAAAAGGCTTTTCAAGTTCAGATAGAAGGTCATGGTTATTCCTTCGTCAGTGTTTTATCTACATGTCCAACAAACTGGGGGATGTCACCAACCGAATCACTAGATTGGTTACGTGATAATCTTGGCACTTATTATACGCTGGGAGAATTGAAATCCCCTGAGAAAACAAGGAGTGTGTAGGATGGAAAAAGTCATTGTAGCTGGATTCGGCGGTCAAGGTGTTCTTTTTGTAGGAAAACTACTAGCTTATACAGGAATGGTTACGAACCGACATGTTTCTTGGATTCCATCTTACGGGCCAGAAATGCGGGGCGGAACGGCTAATTGTTCTGTCATTATCTCAGAACGTGAGATCACTTCACCGATTGTAAATGAATGTACGACATTAATCGCTTTTAATGAACCATCAATTGAAAAATTTGCCCCTGTTATCGAAAAAGGCGGAAAACTTTTATTTGATGCTTCCTTAATCCATTTAGATAAACCAGAGGCAGCACAGTATCAATGGAATGCCGTCCCAACTTTACCGATTATTGAGCACATTGGTTTGGCAAAATCATTAAATATGATTATGCTTGGTGCTTTTATCAAATCATCTACCATCATTACATTAGAAGATATTGAAAAAGGCCTAAAAGAAATGATTGGTGGAAAACGCCCTGAGTTAATCGAAAACAATATGAAAGCCATCAAAGAAGGATATAACTGGAGGAAATGGGTGTCCACACATGCATAATTTGAAAGTATTAGTGATCAACCCTGGTTCTACATCAACGAAATTTGCTATTTTCCAGGGGCAAGAATCAATTTTTACACAAACGATCAGACATAATGATGAAGACATTATGACCTATCCAACCATTGCAGATCAATTAGATTACCGCCTAGGGTTATTACTTGATGTGCTGAAAACACAAGGTATTGAGCTTTCAACCCTTGAGGGAATTGTTGGTAGGGGCGGATTTTTGAAACCATTAAACAGTGGTACTTATTTAGTGAATGAGGATATGCTTCAAGATTTGAAGTCTGCCCGTTATGGGGAGCATGCTTCTAATTTAGGAGCCATGATGGCTCATAAACTTGGGACAAAACACAATTTGCCGTCTTATATTGTCGATCCTATCGTGGTAGATGAGTTTGAAGAAACATCAAGGATATCAGGAATCCCAGATATCGAAAGAATCAGCAACCTACATGCATTAAACATTAAAGCGGTTTCTAGGAAAGTGGCTTCTGAGCTTGGTGGGGCTTATGAAACTTATAATTTTGTCATTGCACATATTGGTGGAGGAGTTTCAGTTGCCGCACAGAAAAAAGGCAGAATTATTGATGTGAATAATGCCAATAATGAAGGACCCTTTTCACCAGAAAGAGCAGGCGGTCTGCCAGCCTACTCACTCGTAAAACTTTGCTATTCAGGTAAATTTACTGAAAAAGAAATGCTGGATTTGTTGACGAAAAAAGGCGGTCTTTACGCTTATCTTGGCACGAAAAACGCTTTGGATGCAGAAAATATGGCTCTTGCCGGCGATGAAAAAGCAAATTTAGTATTAGATGCCATGATTCACCAAATTGCGAAGGAAATTGGCGCCATGACGGCCGTTCTTGACGGAGAAATTAACGGTATCATTCTAACCGGTGGCATTTGTTATTCAGACTTCCTTGTTACAAAATTGAAGAAGAAAATTTCCTTCCTAGGTGAAATTTTTGTTGTGCCTGGGGAAGAAGAACTGGAAGCCTTGGCAAAAGGAGCATTGCGCGTCCTAACAAAGGCGGAAGAAGCAAAAGAATACCATTCATAATAACCATTAGGACCCTTCTTTTTGAAGGGTTTTTTTGAATTCACTTTTTATCAAACAATGTTTCCATAACCACATTGCTTCTTCCTTGCGCTTTTTTCGCAAAGAATGGGTTTAGAATAATGATTAAGAGAATGTTAACAAGAAGCCCCCAAAATCCTTCATATGCTCCAAATGATTGTTGGGTTGAATAGAGGATCGCAATTACGATCATACCAGCTAAAAAGCCAGTAAGCGCTGCTTCCTTTGAAAGATTCCTCCAGTATAGGCTGAAAACAACAGCTGGGAATATTTGGACAATACCAGATACACCCATTAATTGTAAGGAAATAAGAGCACTTGGGAATAACAAACCAAATAAAAGAGCAAGCCCAATAACGACAAATACCATGTAACGGGTAACGGCAATCATTTTAGATGGTGATGCATTAGGATTAATGATATCTCGATAAATATTATTAGCAAATAAGCTTGATGCCCCAATTGCCATAATGGAACATGGAACTAAGGAAGCTAATGCAATCGTTGAGTAAGCGAATCCTTGCATGACACCGCCATAAGATAAGCGTATTAATTCTAAAAACGCAAAACGCGGATCAGTCCCAACCGGGTCAACTAAAAAGGCTGTAATCCCTAAAAATGTTACGAGCATTAAGACGATATTATAAAAAGGCAGAACGATGGCATTTTTTCTCAAGGAATCGCCACTTTTTGAACTTAATGTTCCGGTAACCGTGTGCGGCCACATGAATAATGCCAATGCTGAAATGAGTGCTGCAGTTGAGAACCAGAATATGCCCCTTGGACCGGATTTTGGTAACGTTAGCATCTGTGGCGCTTGATTAACTGCGGTATTCACCATATTTGCCCAGCTGTCAAAATGAATCATCGGAATGGTGATAACCATGTATAACATGATGACCCACACCAAAATATCTTTAAGTATTGCTGTATAAGTTGGAGCTTTAATTCCGCTAAAAAATGTATAAAAGGCTACAAGTAGGAATGAAACAATTACAACAAACGTAACGTTTATGTAGCTTTTCCCAGCAACCTCTAACGTATCTTGGATCCCGCTTAATTGTAAATCTATATATGGAATCAGCATGAGGACACCATTAATTGCAATGAGAACAGAGAATAATCTACTATCAAATCTTCCTTTAATGTAATCAGCAAGCGTTGTAAACTTATGTACACTAGCTACTTTCCAAATTTTCGGTAAGAAGAAGTAAGCAAGTGGATAAGCTAAAACTACATATGGTGTAGCAAAGAAGGCAATACTTCCACCTTTAAATGCTGAGCTTGTCAAACCTAAAAATGTATAGGCAGTATAAATGTCAGCACCGATAAGAAACCAAACGAATAAGGCTCCTAAACGACGTCCACCAACTGACCATTCTTCAACAGAACTGCGGGATTCTTTGCTTCTGCCAGCCATAAATCCGATAAATACTACAACGAGCACAATGATGGTTGTAACAATGAGAGCAGTTAAATTACCCTTCATTCTTCAAATTCCCCCCTAGACTTCTGAATTGAATAAACAGCCCATGTACATATTGGAGTAAGAATCATCCAAATAAGCAGCCAAAAATGAAATAGTGGAAATCCCAAAATTATAGGATGTATCTTATTTACTAATGGCAGCAAGACCAATTGAGCGAGAAAAGGGATGAGTATTAACACAAATATGAATACTTTCAAGATCATTTCCTCCAATTCAATTACATTCATTAAAGATTTTTAAAAGGATGTAAAGAACCACCTAGCCATATCCATTCGCCGACTAACAGCAGAGAAGGGTTGACTTAAATAGCTAGCCTTAATATTTCCTGTTACAGATTGAAATATTTACATTGTTTCTCTAAATCCTGTTATAAAAATTTTCCATTTTTTATTAGAGGAACCAGTATGTTAGTGGGTGATCCGAGTTAAAAAATAAAACTATATGGAATCTTATAA
>DATFAH010000355.1:0-3109 GCA_035254805.1 Caryophanales bacterium
ATAGTGAAAGTAAGATTTGTAACCAATAATAAAATTTAATTTAGGAAAAACTAAGTAATATTGCTTTCCTACGAGCAAAAAGGAGGAAAAAAATTGTTTCAAGATGTATTTACTCACATCCATCCCATTATGGTTCATTTCCCCATTGCCATCATTATAATGGCTACATGTTATGATTTATTTTTGGTGATTGTTAAAAGAAAACTTTCACCAAGACAAGGGTTTTGGTTATGGTTTGTTGCTTTTATTAGTGCCTTGATTGCAATTGGAACAGGGCCAGATGCAGATGCTCGGGGAAATACAAATTTATTTCATATCCACGTAACCCTTGCATACATCACAACTACTCTCACCTTTATTGTGGTCGCCTTCCGTTTTTTCTGTATTTACAAACGTAAGGAACTACTAAAATCATTATTGGTGGTATATTGCATCCTTTCAATTTTATGTACAGTTGGCATTTTATCTGTGGGCTATTATGGCGGTAAAATGGTGTATGATCAAGGGGTAGGGGTAAAAACCGATGGTAAATATGTGAATCCGCCTGTTCAAGGTAGATTCCACCATGATGAGTAATAATTCATGACGAATGAAAAAAAGGATATTTAATTCCGATTAAGGAGCTAATTATCCTTTTTTTTGTTGCTAATATAAGATTTCTAAAACAGAACAAATAGTCCTGTATTATGTGGACTCACTTTTAACTACTGGATATAAACATTGAAGCATCTTGATTCATAAAAACACAATTACCCTGATAAAATGTCTTAATTTCGATGGATTTAAATCCCACTTCGGAAAGTAATTTTTTCTGGAACCTACTTTCCAATAAAAATTTTGATAAATTGAAAGAGGATAGTTGAAAGAAGGAGAAACAAGACAATTATTGAAAAAGCTTTGAAAGGTTTTTGAAACCGTTTAGGAATCTGTTCTAATTTTTTAGGTGATTGAAACCCATTAACTATATCCACATGCTCTATTACATCATTAAAAGGTTTCTTATCTTGTTCAATTGTATTTTGTGATTGTGAAGTATTTACAGATTGATGAATAGTTTTGTCTTCTGGGATATCATTTGAGGAGTTTTTCATGTGTGAACCTCCTTTTCATTTAGGTCTTTTTTTATACATAAGTTATAATTTTCTAAATTCTAGCATAAATAGTTTGTTTTGGGTAATTACTTTTCTGTGTTTTATCTTGGACACGTTCATTTAACAAAAATACTGCTCGTTTTGGCAGCATTTTTTTGTAAATCTATCTAAAAAGTCAAACCCTTAGCGTTTAGGAATTTGACATTTAGTTATAATAGCGCTATCGGAATTTTTTTTTTTGTTAAATTTAAGTTTCGCCGATATAACGATGTTTTTCGCCGATAAAAATGGATTTTCCGCCGATACATTTGAAGTTTTCGCCGATATAATGCACTTTTTCGCCGATATAAAATTTAATTTGTAAAAAAAGCAATTTTCCTCTGATAAAAATTGATATTTTTCGCAGATTTAAAAGCGTTTTTAGCCGAAACAACCAATTATTCGCGCTAATAACGATTATTACACACCAAAATATTGCTGTTTCTCCGAAATTACTTACTATTTTCCTCACCAATTTCTTATCTTTGAATATGGTGTAAAAAAAATCGGGGCTGAATCAACGTTTTTTATCCATAAATGCTCTTGTCCATCCACACCATCCTTCACCCAAATATCCCCTTGAACACTTTTTGCTTTTTTTCGAAACCAAGTTATATTAGAACCAACAACTTGAGGATCTCTATCCAGCTCACTTTTCCTCGGATAAGTGATTTGTTTTTGTTCTCCTGATCGGATATTAATCACATTAAGGGTTGTGAACATGGTCGGGCCCGGTCCTTCCCTCCATTCCTTATTCTCTTTTGCACGAGCTACAATCACTTTATCTGGTGAGAACCATTCCAAATCAAGATCAACATAACCTTGAGGTGTGTACTCTTTTACTTGCTGTGAAACGGGAATGTCGGCAATCGCCGCTTTCTTGCTATCTACGAAAAATCTTCCTTCCCCTGAAATAAAGGCTAGTTGATTGGTTGATGGGGCCCACTTCATCCAATCTTTATACCAAAGCATTTTGCCTACCACTTGAAAATGTTTTCCTTGTGATGATAGAACACATAATGTATTCCCA
Source organism: Caryophanales bacterium (assembly GCA_035254805.1). Classification (GTDB taxonomy): domain Bacteria; phylum Bacillota; class Bacilli; order Bacillales; family Cytobacillaceae; genus JAUZPL01. The sequence continues at coordinate 2,161 of DATFAH010000355.1, forward strand.
TCCATTGCTATGGAAGCAGTGGGAATGGCTAAAAATGAAACCCAATTTCCATCAGAACTCCATTTAAAATAGTCAGCTGTAATTGCAAACAAATCAGGTTCTTTTGTATGAATCGTATAAAAAAGCTTTATTTTATCCGTAGCAAGATTGGCATCGACTGGTACCTTATAAATTGGTATAGGTCCCCATCCAGTAGGACGTAAGCTGGATAGTGACGAAACGATAAACTCTTTACCATTCGGAAACCATTCAAAGCCACTAACACCTAAAGAAACATTTTCAAAATCTTGTAGACGGCCATTCTTTATTTTTGTAACGTTTAATAAACCTCGATCATTAAAGGCTAATTGATTTATTGTAGGGGACCATTTAAAGTCAGATGTCTCGACCCTCACATAAGGCTGATAACTAACTTTTTCCTTAGTGTCATAAATGAATAAATAAGACTTTTCCCCCTTTTCATCCCTATCAATATAGCCAATAAACCGGCCATCATAGGACCATTTTGGAGAATAAACATATTGATTCTTTGTGATTTGAATTTCTTGATCTCCCTTTTTTATCCATAGCTGGTGGTCACGGATAAAGGCAGCTTGAAATGTTGTTTCCGCTCTAGCTATCGTCGAAAAGTGGAAACTAATGAAAATAAGTAGTAATGTAATCCTTAATACCAAGATCATCCCTCCTACCATTAGGATGACCAGTAATGGAGATTCTCATTACAAAAATGAACGCTTACTTGCTACCCGTTTAATAGAAATAATCCTATGACAAGAAATAAAACAATAGAGGAAGATACTCTAATCCAAATAAACTTTTTACTTATTCCAGCTCTCTTCTCTAAATCATTAATATAAGTAATTATTAGCAAAAAGCCTAAAAAGGACATTAAAAAATCAGATTGATTTCCATTTAAAGTGATCTTCAATACAGTAAATAGTAGCAATAC
>DATFAH010000356.1:0-6162 GCA_035254805.1 Caryophanales bacterium
GGCATTGTTCTAGAGGTTATGTCTAATCTGACGGAATCCTCTATTCGCCATTACGCTACTCATATGCAAATAAACGCCCATACTGTCTTTATCATTGGAGAGGTTGCGATTATCCGCAGTTTCTTTGTCCTTGGTTTTTTCAATATCCTCATTATCAGAGAGAAAAAATTGGCTCAAGAGGAACAACGAAAACGGACCGAACAGATCTTACTATTAATTTCAAATTTATATGCTGAAATGTTTCAATTGAAAAAATCAACGAAAAATGCCGAGGAATTAACAAGTTCTTGCTACAAGCTCTATCGCGAATTAAAAGATCTGAACCATCATGAATATTCTCAATCGGCACTTAAAATTGCCGGGGAACTGCACGAAATCAAAAAAGATAATCAGCGAATATATGCTGGACTATCAAAGCTAATGGCCAAAGAAAAGATAGATGATTTTATGTCCATTGAAGGAATAATTGACGTTATTACCAGTTCTAATCAAAACTATGGAGAAATGCTGGGAAAAACAATTAAATACAAAGTAAATATTTCAGGAAATCACCCGCATTATCAGACTTTTATTCTCCTTTCCTTAATGAATAATCTCGTTGCAAATGCCGTTGAAGCCGTCAGCCAGGAAGGGCAAATTGATTTAACAATTGATAGAGTTGATGACATCGTCAAAATAACAATCCATGATAATGGAAGCGGGATTTCACCAAAAAACAAACCTTTTATCTTTGAACCAGGATTTACAACTAAGTTTGACCAAATTGGAATTGCTTCAAATGGAATTGGCTTGGCCTATATAAAAAACGTCATTGAAAATATTGGTGGAGAAATTAAATTGAATGATACAGCCGAAACAGAAGGAACTACATTTGAAATTCAGCTTCCGGTAGCAAGTTTAATTGAAAAGGATGATGATCGTGAATTTTTTTATTGTTGATGATACTGCTACCATTAGGGGGATGCTTTCCAATATTATCGAAGAAGAAGGAATGGGGACGATTGTGGGCGAAGCTGTGGATGGCTCAGAAGTGGATGCCTATACCCTTGCAGCAAAAAATGTTGATATCCTGCTTATTGATTTGCTCATGCCCGGCCGGGACGGAATTGAGACGGTTAGAGCAATCATTCCCTTTTTTCATGGGAAAATCATTATGATCTCTCAAGTCGAAACAAAAGATATGATTAGTGAGGCCTATTCACTTGGGGTTGAACATTATATCACAAAGCCCATTAACCGGCTTGAGGTTGTAAGTGTCTTGAGGAAAGTAAGGAATTATTTACTGCTGGAAAATTCACTCAATGATATTCATAGGTCGTTAAGTATCTTAACTACTCATAAACATAACCATTTCCATGAAGGCATTCAGCGGGGAAAACAAAATACGATAACCTCTTCCGCTAAAAATATTTTTTTAGAACTCGGAATTATCGGTAAAAGCGGTGAAAAAGATCTGCTTGATCTATTAGAAATTTTAAGTCAACTAGAAAAGGAGAGAATTCGTGAAGTCCCTCCTTTAAAAGAATTGTATGAAAAGGCAATCGAAACGAGACTTGGTTCAACCGTTTCACCGGATGAGATACGGAAAGAAATAAAGGCAAGTGAACAGCGGATTCGCCGAACAATCCAACAGGTGCTCGAACACCTTGCTTCACTTGGACTATTCGATTATACGAACTCAACTTTTGAACATTATTCAGCCAAATTATTTGACTATAGCCAAGTTCGAATGAAAATGCTTGAACTGGAAGGAAAAATGCGTAATGACAGCACGCAGGCACGAATCAACATCAAAAAATTCATTCAAGCTTTATATATGGCAGCAAAAGGAATCGATTGAAATCTCCCTCACTTTTAGAAATTTTAGCTGAAAAATGAGTTCTTCATTTTTCAGCAACTGCCTTATGGGGCGTTTCAAATTTTTTTATTCCAATAATCATTTATCAAATCCTTGAATATCTCATTTATGCTGCCCTTTTTTTGACTTTTTAACCATTCAACCTGATTAATTGGCAAGTTTAATTTCAAACGAATTTCTTCATTTGGCATTTCCACTTTCCGTATTTCTTCTAATGTAATTCCCTCTTCTATATTCGGAAAATATGAATCATTTTCATTCACTCGATCAAAGTCTTCATACCCCTCAATGTCATCAAGCTCACAAAATAGATTTAACTGCGGTAATCCCCCTATTAGAACCTTTACATGCATAAATGAATGAATGATTCTACCATCTTCTAATTCTATCTCAACAATGAAATTATCTTCTTTTAGATATTTTTTTACTGTCACTTCACTTACAATCATATCTAATTCAAGTGAAATTCCTGAACTTGATTCAAAAATATAAAGGATACTTTTAAAAATATAAATCGGTTCTCCATCCATTTTTACTGACTTAATCACGACCATAAACATGTTCCCCCGCTAGTTCAAAAATTCATATGATCCTATCACCTATATATTTTACTACAAAATCAATCAAACCCGGGTTTTGTTTGACTGAAATAGAGGGAGAAATTCCGCTTATTTACAGAAAAAGATAAAAAATTGCTAAAATAGAGGGAGAAATTCCCCTTATTGACTCGACAAACGCAAAAATAGGGGGGGTTTGCTATACATAAGCGGAAAATCTACCCTTATTTACCCCGAAATGAGCACATTCTTTTAAATAACGGGAAAATCTACCCTTATTTTTCTTTGGCCATTATTTCGGGAACATATGTGGGAAATCAAATGTCCTCATTCCTCAAAATCATTAACATTGTATTTCAGTACTGGTAAATGCATATATTCATAAAAAAATGTTATATTCTTATTGTACCTAACACTTATGGCATTCCTCTTAAAATTGGCAAGGTACAACAGCGAAAGGATCCGCCAGATTTAATAATTTCACTAATATCCACTTCAATAACTTCAAAGCCATGACTACGAAGTTGTTTATTCACTTGTTTGTTAACGGGTAAGCTTAAAATTCTTTTGTTACCAATACATAATACATTTGTTCCAAGGGTAAATTGCTCTTCATGGGATACTTCAATAAAATCATATTTGGATGAGAATAATTTAATATCCTCCTTTGTTAAGGCATCCGGATAAATAAGAGCTACATCAGGTGATATTACATTGAATACATAATCCAAATGCAGAAACTTTTCCTTAAATGGAATGGATATCATGGTTTGTCCTAGTGTAAAACCAATATCGCGCGTAAACACTTGCTCAGGATATTTTTTATGATAAGGTAATAAAATAACCTCAACACCATGCTTTTGCAAGACTTTTACGAATTCACAATGTTGTTCTAACGCCCGCTCAATATGAATACCTTCATTTTTAAAATGTTTTTGGGTATCATTAATGACTTCAGCCGACTAATAACCTTTAATTTTTAAATAGATTAAGGCAGGAAATATGCTATAAATTTAAAACAGATAACCATTCTGGTTATCCATTTTTTTATTTTAACTATTATTTTTACGTTCTCTCGCTGTTTTTATTGTAACCAATCACGCTCTTTTTTGAACAATTTGATTGTCATTTTTTACAAAATGGTATCTTTTAGCCTGTACACATTTTGATTTCCATCATACTGTATAGCAAGTTTAATATGGAGGTGGATTTCAGAATGCAAATGGATTACGAATTCGCCCGTCGTCTAGAAGGCAGTATGATTCAATTTAAAAATCAACATGGGGAATGGGCCGTTGGAAAAGTGGTAAAGGTGAAAAAGGATGGTCTTGAAATTGAAGAACTTAATCCTAACCAATCACGTGAAGGATATGGATTTGGCTTTTTCAATCCGTTTTTTGGTCCTCCAGTTTTCTTTCCTTTTGTCGGATTCGCCTGTGTACCATTCCTCTTTTGGTAAAAAAATATATTATCTCAATCATATTAACTTTCTTGTATGAAAAAGCGAAACAGCCACAACTGCTGTTTCGCTTTTTGGGTTAATTTGCCTGTGATTCTTCTTTATCGCTCGTTCATATGTTTCTTCAAGGATATATCCACAACGTCATCTAGATATTTTGTTGTACGGTATCCCTGAATATCAAGCTTTTTAGGTATCACTTTTTCCAAAGCATCGTTGCTGTGTATCTTAATACTTTCAACGGTTGTCAAGTACCGGGGCTGTTCGACATCTTCATATATGGAATAATCCTCTAATTTTTTCCCGTTTTTATCAACAAGCACTCCATCAGAATTCATATCCATTGAACTAGTTTCATTTTCACCTTCAGCTACAATATTATATTGAAGCGAATCATATTCTCGATTCTTTATTTCATGATTGCTTATGACTACCTCTGCCGGCTGTCCAATTTCCATCCTGTCAATGGAGATTGTACTTCCTGCATATTCAAAGGTTCGCGGATATTCCTGGGAAGTATCCAGTTCAATGGTTGTTGGATCATTAACCATTAAATTAGCAGATTTGAATCGTAATTTAATCACTTTTGGCTTTTCTACAAAAAGAGGGGCAAATTGCACTTGAATAGTATCCCAATCCATATTTTGCTGTGAACTCCAAATAGATCCTCCATACATATCAGCCTTGACTTTTTGATTGTTTACTTTAAGGCTTTCAAAATTAAGATTTTCTATTCGCTTCTCTAGATGTTTATTATTCATACCAATTTGCAGAATCGTCGCAGTTGGAGCAATGGTTAGTTTATCAAAGCGAACAGGAACCCCATCAACTTCGGTTTTTCCATCCAATGCATATTCGATTGATGTCTGTTTTTTTACTGGGATTTCAAATTTCCATTCTCCTGTTTTAGATTCTATGTCCCCATAAATACTAACGCCATTTGGACCAGAGGAATTGCGAAACAATTTCTGAAGCTTTGTAATCCTGAGTTTGATTGCCCCGTTATCTGTTATGAGTGGCGGCAGACTTAACTTCCCATGAAAAACGTTCTTTTCTTTGATATTTTTTTCTGATTTTAGGTCTGGCAGATAATAATTTATATATGTCCCATTGCTCATCATAAGTTTATATTTATTCTCTACTAAAACCCCATCATCATTATTCATCCAATATTGATTTTTATTTTTTGTATCTTCTATTTCATAAAAAATAAGAGTCTGAACATCATCAGCAATTGCACCTTTGATCTTAATTTTCACCCCGTTGCTTTTTGCTTCTAAGTTCAGCCTTTTCCCCAAGTCATGCTGAAGAAAGGCACGCAATTCCTGATCTTCCTCTGTCCATGACAAATAAAGATTCGTAAATACCCCTGTAAAATAACCGATACCCATTAATAGCACGAAAACACTTGCAAAAATAAGCCCTCTTTTTAACCGTTTTTTGTTTTTCTGTTTTCTATCATTCTTTTGTCTTGCTATACGATCTTTGATGTTCGCTATGAAATCAGATGGTACTTCTAAATCTTTAACCCTTTCAGTAAGATTTATCATTGTTGACATGACATCTTGAAATGTAGCCAAATCCTCTTGACAGGCTTGACAATGATAAAAATGTACTTCAAAATCAATCTTTTTCGCCCGATCCATGGTTCTATCTAAGTAATCAATATAATCCTTATGATACTCCTTACAGCCATTAAAGGTTGATCCGTACCCCATTTCTTTTCTAAATGACTGGATCCCAGAAAACAAATGCTCTTTCACCATTTCCACTGAAACCTTGAGAAGATAGGAAGTTTCCTCATGAGAAAATCCTGTTACATATGTAAGGATCATTGCTTCTTTCTCGTACTTTTTCAATTGACCAAGTGCCTGAATAAAATTCTTATGTTGTCCACTTTCCTCTGAGGCTAGATTACTTCCATTATCAGAAAGTTCCAGGCAGGTATGTATGAAAATCGATGTAATCCAAATTTCAAGTGATATTTCACTTTTAAAACGAGGCAGCTCCTTGTGAACTTTTATAATGGAGCGGTAAAAAAGCTCATCCATTTGCTGCAGGTTCCCAAGATAGCACCCTCCAAGTGTATAGAGCGATTGTTTATGCTGATCAAACCAATCGAGAACGGATTCCATCCCTTTCTCTCTAATCGTAATGGCTGAAAAATAATCTATTTTTACTGGAATCATAAATGTGTTCCCCCCCTTTTTCAATTTTTTCTTTAGGGCCACTCGTTGTTCATAAAATTCTGATTCTCCAAGTATTTCAACACTGTTTGAGAAAACTCA
>DATFAH010000357.1:0-9559 GCA_035254805.1 Caryophanales bacterium
TTCCGAAAAATTATGGAGGGGTGCATGTGTTAGAGCAACGCTATCGCTGGAAAAACAAACAAATACGTCAACATGTATCCGTTTTAGATGGAAAACATTCACCGACGATTTTACTTAAAAACGCTTTATACTTAAATCAAACCTTTCAAAAATGGATGAGGGCAAATATTTGGATCTATGAGGATCGAATTGTGTATGTCGGGGATAATTTGCCGACTAACACTGAAAATTGTGAGACCATAGATTGTACAAATGAAATTTTGGTCCCAGGATATATTGAGCCACATGCTCATCCATTTCAATTATATAATCCCCAAACATTTGCGGCTTATGCCGCGCAAAATGGAACAACAACGTTAATCAATGATAATATGGCACTGATTTTACAATTGAATAAAAGGGAAGCGTTTTCGTTAATAAGGGATTTACGTTCAACTCCTGCTACTATGTATTGGTGGAGCCGTTTTGATGCCCAGACGGAAATTCTAAACGAGCATGAAATTTTCTCACATAGCAATGTAAAAGCATGGCTTGAGCACGATGCAGTCCTTCAAGGGGGGGAACTGACTGGCTGGCCGAAATTGTTATCTGGTGATGACATGATGCTTCATTGGATTCAAGAAGCAAAGCGTATGCGCAAACAAATTGAAGGCCATTTTCCCGGAGCTTCAGAGAAAACATTAGCAAAAATGATGCTATTTGGTGCTGATTGTGATCATGAATCGATGACAGGTGAGGATGTTTATAATCGGCTAATGCAAGGATATATGGTTTCATTGCGCTATTCTTCGATACGGCCTGACTTGCCTGTATTATTAGATGATATGAAACGCTTAGGAATCAAGGCGTATGATCGTCTCATGTTTACAACAGACGGGTCATCTTCCAGCTTTTATGAACAAGGCATTATCGATCGAATGATTCAGATTGCGATTGAAAAAGGAATTCCACCGATTGATGCCTACAATATGGCTTCGATTAATATTGCTAGGTACTACAATATTGCCCATTTGCATGGTAATATTGCGACTGGCAGGGTGGCGAATATTAATTTTTTATCAGCAATTGAAAATCCAACCCCAGTCTCTGTACTAGCTAAAGGTAAATGGCTAAAACGGGATGGAAAGGTTGTCGAAGAATTTTCGTCGTTTAAATGGGATGAATATGGGTTACAACCATTAGAAATAAATTGGGAATTAGGGATTGATGATTTACAATTCTCCATGCCTTTCGGAATCAAAATGGAGAATTCCGTGATCACAAAACCATATTCCATTACTATTGATGTTTCTTCTGATGAATTGCCGACAGATGTGGATGAATGCTTTTTTACCTTGATTGATCGAAATGGAAAATGGAGAATTAATACGCTATTAAAAGGGTTTGCAAATCAATTGTCCGGTTTTGCCAGCTCCTATTCAAATACGGGTGATATTATTTTAATTGGGAAAAACAAACAGGATATGGTGTGTGCTTTTAATCGGATGAAAGAACTTGGCGGAGGGATTGTTCTGGCAGAAGGAAATCAGATTGTTTTCGAATTATCATTGCCGCTAGGTGGAATTATGTCCGATCTGCCAGTTGATGAGTTAATGCTGCATGAAAAGAAATTAAATGTAGAGCTAAAGAAGCGTGGTTATCGCTTTTCAGATCCAATCTATAGTTTGCTATTCTTTTCCTCTACACATTTACCCTATATTCGAATTACTCAACAAGGAATGTACGATGTTATGAACAAAACAGTACTCTTTCCATCGATAATGCGTTAAAATGTAAAAGCGTAGAAAAAATGATAACAGCATGAAGATTTCGGACACCACGATGAAACGTATAGGGGTGTATAAATTAAATGAAAAAATGGAGTGTAATCGCTATCATTGCTTTTTTACTGTTATCAGGCTGCAGTCTTAAGGAAACTGCAAAAGAGCCGGTTAAAAAAGTGAAAGACGTATCGGGCGTAGAAAAACAGCCTAAATCAGAGTTACCTTATACTTTTCCGTTAACTGGGATAGGGTCGGAAACAAGCACCGATGGCAGGGCAGTTGCGGTCATGATTAATAACCATCCAAAAGCAAGGCCACAGTCAGGTTTGAATAAAGCCGACATTGTTTATGAAGTTCTAGCAGAAGGGGGAATAACCCGTTTCCTAGCTGTTTTTCAAAGCGAAAAACCAAGTAATATTGGACCAGTACGAAGCTCACGTCCATATTATATTGATCTTGCTAAAGGGCTAAAGGCATTGTATATTGCACACGGCTATAGTTCAGATGCTAAGGAAATGCTAGAAAACGGCTATATTGATAATCTTAACGGAATGGTTTATGATGGAACACTATTTAAACGTGCAAGTTTTCGAAAGGCGCCTCATAATTCCTATATTACGTATGATAACGTTTTAAAAGGAGTTAAGCTCAAAAAATATTCTATGGATGAGACACCACCTGCTTATAAATTTTTAACGGAAGAAGAGAGCAAAAAAATAACAGGTGAAAATGCTTCTTCAGTAATGGTGACTTATCATTCAGATCAAATGTTTGATTCTATTTATGAATATGACTCCACAATTGGAAGATATAAGCGTTTTTCAGGTGGAGAACAAACAATTGATTTAGAGACGAAAGAGCCAATTCTATTAGACAATATTTTTGTAGTTGAAATGATACACAATAAAATAGATACTTACGGCCGTCAAGATATTGACTTAACATCTGGCGGAAGAGCCTATTTACTGCAAAAGGGTAAGGTAAACGAAATCGAATGGAAAAACATCAATGGCCGTATTGCTCCATTCAAAAATGGCGAAGAATTTCCTTTAGTCCAAGGGAAAACATGGGTAAATGTGGTTCCTGCAAACCCAGGAATCGAGAAAAGCGTTTCGTTTAATGTTAAATAACAAAAAGGGGTAAAAAAAAATGCAAATAAATAAGTTAAGAGGAAAAGCACTAGATCAATTATTTCAAGCCGTTCTTTCCTTAAAAGATTTAGAAGAATGTTATCGTTTCTTTGACGATTTATGTACTATCAATGAAATTCAATCATTAGCACAGCGTCTTGAGGTGGCAAGAATGCTGCGTGAAGGAAAAACATATCATAAAATCGAAACAGATACAGGTGCTAGCACTGCAACCATTTCCCGAGTGAAACGTTGCTTGAATTATGGAAATGATGCATATGAACTAGCACTAGATAGAGTAAAAGAATTAGAAATAAAAACCGAAAACGATTCCCTAGAGCCGAAGAATTAATCTTCGGCTTTTAACTTTCTTAAGAGGAAAGTCATTGAAAGCTTCCACTGTTTTCTTTTTGATTCACTTTTAGCAAATGTTATAATGGTGTAATGGAATAGTGAATGGGAGGATTTTTGAATGTATGATTTTCGCCAATGGCGCCATGTGTTTAAGCTTGACCCTAACAAAGAAATTTTAGATGAGGATTTGGAGAGACTTTGCGAATCCGGCACGGACGCTGTAATTGTTGGCGGTACTGATGGTGTAACCCTTGAAAATGTCCTCGGTTTAATGGCAAGAATTCGCAGATATACAGTACCTTGCATCCTGGAGGTTTCCAGTATTGAGACCATTACCCCAGGATTTGATCTTTATTTTATCCCGACGGTTTTAAATAGTCATGATACGAAATGGATTACAGATCTTCACCATCAGGCAGTTAAGGAATATGGGGAGATCATGAATTGGGATGAAATTGTAATCGAAGGCTATTGTATTTTAAATGAAGATTGCAAAGCCGCTAAGCTAACTTCTGCTAAGGGAGAATTAACGAGTAAAGATGTTGCTGCCTATGCGATGATGGCTGAGAAGATGTTCCAAATGCCGATTTTTTATCTTGAATACAGCGGTGTATTTGGTGATGTGGAAATTGTTGAAAATGTGAAAAAGAACCTTGAAAAAACCGTGCTTTTCTATGGTGGCGGGATTTCCACCTTTGAACAAGCAGCCAAAATGGCCAAGCATGCGGATGTGATTGTAGTAGGGAATGCGATCTATGAAAATTTGGATGAAGCATTAGCCACGGTAAAAAGCGTCAAATAGGGATTGCGACAATAACAAAAAAAGATTAAAATAGAAAATAAGAACATATGTTTGTAACGGTGGTGGAGAAATGCAATATTTAACAGATAAGCTTTTAAATGGCTTGAATCCAGAACAAAAAAGTGCGGTAAAAGCAACAGATGGTCCATTATTAATTATGGCAGGAGCAGGCAGTGGAAAAACGAGAGTGTTAACCCATCGGATTGCTTATTTAATGGTGGAAAAAGGAGTTAACCCTTATAATATTTTGGCGATAACATTTACGAATAAAGCAGCACGGGAAATGAGAGATCGGATTTCCAAAATGATGGGCGGCGCAGCGGAACAAATTTGGATTTCAACCTTTCACTCGATGTGTGTGCGAATTTTGCGTCGTGACATTGACCGGATTGGGTTTAATCGTAATTTTACGATTTTAGATACAACGGATCAGCAATCGGTCATTAAGGGAATTTTAAAGGATAAAAATATCGATCCGAAAAAATTCGATCCCAGAGCCATACTTGGCTCGATCAGCTCAGCTAAAAATGAACTAATTGAACCAGAAGAATATGCAAAAACAGCTGGTGGATATTTTGAAAAAGTCGTCAGTGATGTGTATACCGAGTACCAAAAGCGGCTTCGAAAAAACCAGGCACTCGATTTTGATGACCTCATTATGTCAACCATTCTTCTATTCAAGCGAGTTCCAGATGTTTTGGAGTATTACCAGCGTAAGTTTCAATACATTCATGTAGACGAGTATCAAGATACGAATAGAGCGCAATACCTTTTAGTGAAGCTCCTTGCCAATCGCTTTAAAAACCTTTGTGTAGTCGGTGACTCTGATCAATCGATTTACAAATGGCGCGGTGCAGATATCGCGAACATCCTTTCCTTTGAAAAAGATTATCCAAATACAACGGTGATTATGCTTGAACAAAATTATCGATCAACAAAAAGAATCTTGCTTGCTGCTAATGAAGTGATTGCCAAAAATGGTAAGCGAAAACCGAAAAATTTATGGACGGAAAATCCCGAAGGCAATAAAATTGTCTATTACCGGGCGGATAGTGAGCAAGGGGAAGCCTGGTTTGTTACCGGGAAAATTAAAGAACTGACCAATAACGGCTACAAGCTTAGTGATATAGCGATTCTTTACCGGACAAATGCTCAGTCCCGTGTAATGGAGGAAGTTCTTTTAAAATCAAATACGAACTACTCAATTGTTGGCGGAACAAAGTTCTATGACCGCAAAGAAATTAAGGACATGCTTGCATACTTGCGCTTAATTTCGAACCCTGATGATGATATTAGCTTACAGCGCATTATTAATGTCCCGAAAAGAGCGATTGGGGCAACTTCTGTTGATAAAATTGCTAATTTTGCCGGAATGCATGATATTTCTCTATACCAAGCATTGGAATCAGTTGAACTCATCGGTTTAAGCCCAAAAACAACAAAGGCTGCTGCTGAATTCCGTGATTTGATTCATAAGTATACGCAAATGCAGGAATATTTATCAGTAACTGAGCTTGTTGAAGAGATTCTTGAAAAATCAGGATACCGAGAAATGCTTAAGGCTGAAAAATCAATTGAAGCCCAAAGCCGCTTAGAAAACCTTGATGAATTATTATCTGTTACCCAAAACTTTGAGAAAACAAGTGAAGATAAAAGTTTGGTTGCCTTTTTAACTGACTTGGCCCTTGTTGCGGATATTGATTCCATGGATGATGAGGGCGAGGCTTCTGATGCTGTTGTCCTAATGACCTTGCATTCTGCAAAAGGGTTAGAGTTTCCGGTTGTCTTTTTAATCGGAATGGAGGAAGGCGTGTTCCCACATAGTCGTTCGTTAATGGAAGAAGATGAAATGGAAGAGGAACGCCGTTTAGCCTATGTCGGTATTACCAGAGCAGAGAAAAGCTTGTTCATGACCAATGCTCAAATGCGGACACTATTTGGGAGAACCAACATGAACCCGGCTTCAAGGTTTATTAAGGAAATACCGGAGGATTTATTTGAAGGTATTCAACCTGTTAAAAAGGCAGGTACACCATTTGGTTCAAGAGGAACATCTTTTGGAACACCGGCAGCAAGAAAACCAATGATGCGTCCTGCTGTGCAAACAACTGGAGGAAGTGAATTTGCCTGGAGGGTCGGTGACAAAGCAGAACACGGTAAATGGGGAATCGGAACGGTTGTCAGCGTAAAAGGTGAAGGTGACGGGATGGAGCTGGATATCGCTTTCCCAAGCCCAACTGGAATAAAACGACTCCTTGCAAAATTTGCGCCAATTAAAAAAGCATAGGAAAGGGCTGGATGTATGGACCTTCAAATGGCTGAAACAAAAATAACGGAATTAAGAAGCAAATTAATAGAGTATGGTTATCAATACTATGTGTTAGACAATCCTACTGTGCCAGATGCAGAATATGATCGTTTAATGGAAGAACTGATCGAACTTGAAGAGAAGTTTCCGGCATTAAAAACACCGGATTCTCCAACTGAACGTGTGGGAGGAACGGTGCTGGATCATTTTGAAAAAGTCGTGTTTTCTGCCCCAATGCTTAGTCTTGGCAAAGTTTTTAATGAAAATGATCTAAATGATTTTGACCGAAAAATCCGTCAGGCTCTCGGGGATGATTTTTCCTATGTTTGTGAATTGAAAATTGACGGTCTTGCCGTGTCCTTGAGGTATGAGAACGGATTATTTATCCAAGGAGCTACCCGTGGTGACGGTACGGTTGGAGAAGACATTACCGCAAATTTAAAAACGATTAAATCCATTCCACTAAGATTACGAGAAGCGGTATCTCTTGAAGTTCGAGGAGAAGCCTATATGCCAAAGCGTTCTTTTGAAGCATTGAATAAAGCGAAGGAAAAACGGGGTGAGGAGCCGTTTGCCAATCCAAGAAATGCAGCGGCCGGCTCATTAAGGCAGCTTGATCCGAAAATTGCGGCACAAAGAAACTTGGATGTTTTTTTGTATGGGATTGGTGAGGTAGGAGAAACCAGAGTCGTTTCCCACAGTGAAGGACTCGATTATCTTGATCAGCTCGGTTTCAAAACCAACAAGGAACGAAGAAAGTGTGAAAATATCAGTGAAGTAATCGAATATGTTAACAGCTGGGTGGAGAAACGCCCAAACCTTCCATATGAAATCGACGGAATCGTCATTAAGGTTGATTCGTTAGAACAGCAAGAGGAATTAGGAAGAACGGCTAAAAGCCCGCGCTGGGCGATTGCCTATAAATTCCCCGCAGAAGAAGTTATGACGACCCTCTTGGATATTGAATTAAGTATAGGAAGAACGGGTGTGTTGACTCCAACAGCTATCCTTGAACCGGTAAAAGTTGCGGGTACTACCGTGCAGCGCGCCTCCCTTCATAATGAAGATTTAATTCGTGAAAAAGATATCAAAATAGGCGACAAGGTCGTGGTGAAAAAGGCTGGAGACATTATACCTGAAGTGGTCAATGTGATCGTTGATCAGCGCACAGGTAAGGAAGTCGATTTCCAAATGCCAACACATTGCCCTGAATGCAATAGTGATCTTGTCCGTCTTGAAGGAGAAGTAGCGTTAAGATGTATCAATCCTAAATGCCCGGCCCAAATTCGCGAAGGGCTGATCCACTTTGTTTCTCGGGATGCGATGAATATTGACGGGTTAGGAGAAAAGGTCGTCAGCCAGCTTTTTGCAGAGAAATTAATTGCCGATGTTGCCGATATTTATAAATTAACACGAGAACAACTTTTAAGGCTTGAGAGAATGGGCGAAAAATCAGCCGCCAATCTGTTAATTGCGATTGAAGCTTCAAAAGACAACTCTCTTGAGAAGCTTTTGTTTGGTCTAGGAATACGCCATGTAGGGGCGAAAGCCGCAAAAACACTGGCACAGTCATATGGTTCCATGATGAGGCTTGCGTCTGCAACGAAGGAAGAATTGTTAACCATTAATGAAATCGGCGAGAAAATGGCTGACTCGATTGTGACGTTTTTTGATCAAGAAGAAGTGCAAGAGCTGATCAACGAATTACTGTTTGTTGGTGTGAATATGGAATACAAAGGGGCTATGCCGATTTCCGCAGAAGAATCTGACTCCATTTTTGCCGGAAAAACGATCGTTTTAACAGGTAAGCTAGAGCAGCTATCAAGAAATGAAGCGAAGGAAAAAATGGAGGCACTTGGTGGAAATGTTTCTGGAAGTGTTAGCAAAAAAACAGATCTTGTGATTGCTGGTGCTGATGCAGGTTCCAAATTAACCAAGGCTGAACAGCTGGGCATTGAGGTTTGGGATGAAGAAAGATTATTGGAAGAATTAAATAAATAAGAGGTGTTTGCAACGTGAAAAAACTCTCGTTGCTGGCTCTTTCCCTTGTTTTTTTGCTAAGTGCATGTGCGCCGACCTTTCAAAAGCAAAATGAAGTGGTCCAATCAAACAAGAAGGCAAAAGAGAAAGCAATCATTCCAAAGTATAAAATATCCGATAATTATTATCGTACGATCTTGCCATTTGAACCAGGGGAAACGCGAGGCATGGTCGTAGCCAATCTAAATACACGATACGATATTAATGAATTTGAAGCAGGATTAATGAGAATTGCCCAAAATAAATTTGATCCAAATAAATATTTATTCCGTGAAGGTCAAGAAATAAAACGAAAAACGGTGAAGCTTTGGCTAAATCGAAAATTTACGAAACCACAGCTTTCAGCTGAAGGGCTAAAAGAGGATGAAAACATCGGCTTAAATCCCCTTGATGAAAAAGGCGATAATAAATCACCAATCTATTTAGCACATATTTTGGAGCATGATTATCTTGTCAAAGATGATAAAAATACAGTAAAGCTTGGTGGAGTGGTCATTGGTCTGGCTTTGAATACGACTTACTACTATCAAACGGTTCAATATGGTCCAACATATGAAAAAAAGCTTTCACACAGTGAGGTAGAAAGCCAAGGGAAAAAACTTGCGGCTGAAATCCTGCAACGTCTCAGAAATACGAAAGATTTAAAGGATATCCCAATTACGATTGCCCTATATGAAACAGAAAGCAGATCATCCGTTGTACCTGGGAACTTCTTTATGTACTCAAACGTTGATGCTAATAGCTCCTCGATTGGAAACTGGGAGAAGGTAAATGAAAAATATTATTTATTCCCTTCAGCAGATGCTGAGGATGCCCATCGTGATGATGTAACGGCATTTTTAAATTTTAAACAGGACGTGGAGGAATATTTCCCTAATTTTAATGGGGTAATTGGCAAGGCCTTTTATGTGGAGGATCAATTGCAAAATCTAAATATCACAATACCCATCCAGTTTTACGGTGAATCAGAAGCAATTGGTTTTACCCAATATGTAACGGGACTGGTCATGGAACATTTTCCAAAATACATTTCTGTTTCGGTCAATGTAACCTCTGTTGATGGTGCTGAAGCTTTAATTGTGCATAAAGCCAATCAGGATGAACCGTTTGTCCATATTTATGAATAACAATCAAAACCGGCAGAAGAATATTTGCCGGTTTT
>DATFAH010000358.1:0-2501 GCA_035254805.1 Caryophanales bacterium
TGTGTGCAAGATTAGGTGATGAATCGATTGGAAACTCTTAAAAGAGATTTAATTATACAGCTTAAAGACCGTTTTTTGGATTTGATTGGACTTGACACAGATCCATTAAACCGGGAATTATTTATAAACGAATCATTGTTCATGATATTAAAAATGCTTCAGGTAGAGAACGTTTCCTTATTCATGGTTCAGGATAACAAACTGCAATTCAACAAAGAAAAAGAAGTGAATATTAGCGGGAAAATCAAGATTGACCCGTGTTTTATTAGCTGTAAAAATTATGAAGATGTTATAAGAAACGATGAAATTGTGTTCAAACCCTTCAGCTCCATATTATTTAAGAAATATGATCTTTTGATAACCTTAAAGAAAAAGAATGAAATACTAGGATTTATCGCAATAGTTGACAGTGAACATTCCATTGTTAAACAAATGGAAGCCATTCAATTAATAGAAATTGCTGATGAATTTGCTTCATTACTTGTAAAATTGCAACAACTTTTTGGCATTGTAAAAGAGGAGAATAAGTTTAAACAATTATATCGAGTAACTGAAAAGTTTCATTCTTCCATGAACATGGACGCTCTTTTAGGAGAAATTATTCTCAGCCTCCAAGAAGTATATCCGGCTTTTTCTTATTACTTACTTCTTTCAAATGATAACCATAGCCATGAAGAGCTTCCAATAAAGGATTTAAAGTATGATAGTGAAAATATTGCTGCATTACAGGCTTATGTAACGGGAAATATTCAATTTGAAGAATCAGACAACGGTGCTCGGTTGATTCTATATGCACCGTTAAAGGGGAAGCAAGGGGTATATGGCGTTTTACAAGTTAACGCTCCCAATTCACCTGTTTTTCCAAAAAATGAAGTGGAATATATCACTTTGTTAGCACACACAGCTGGTAGTGCATTAGAAAATGCTCAACTATATCAGCAGTCAAAAAAATTAGTTTCAGATTTGCAATTAATAAATGAGACATCTCATTGTTTGAATTCTAATTTGCGCTTAGCAGAAACCATTAATTATATGTCAGAGCAGATTACCCGTTCATTTGAAGCACAGGAAGTTGCTTTCATTCTTCAATCTCCGAACCAGGATAAGGCAAAGGTATTACCTGGATCTTCACCTTTTTTTGATACAGTGCAGGCAAGACTTTACATTGATTATTTGAAGGACAAAGTGGAAAAGGAAAAAGATTCATTGTTTATTGGAGATTTTCACCTCCCTGAAATGAATGATGATTTGCGTTTTCGATCGGTTATGGCGATTCCAATGGAATTAGGTGAAGATTTAAAAGGTTTTGCGATTGCATTACACCAAGAACCATATTTCTTTACATTTGAATCATTTAAGCTCTTGCAATCCCTTATTCATCATTCTACTCTAGCATTTACGAATTCGATGCTGCGAGAAAAACTGGAAAATATGATTATTACAGATCATTTAACAAAGCTTCATTCCCGGAATTATCTTGATGAAGTGATTCAACAGTCTATGAAAGAAGATAAACAAGGTACATTTATTTTGATTGACATTGATAACTTTAAAGTGATCAATGACACGTATGGCCATCAAATTGGTGATGAAGTGCTTATTCAAGTTTCTAAAATGATAAAGGAAAATATTCGTGAAAGTGATGTTGGGGCAAGATGGGGCGGAGAAGAATTGGCTATCTATTTGCCAAAGGTCCCGGTAACAGTTGGAATCACGATTGCCGAGAGATTAGTGGAAAAAGTAGCAGAAAACTCGGTACCGCATGTAACCATATCTTGCGGGATCTCCTATTGGACAAAAGAGAGGCTTGACACTTATAAATATTTATTTAAACGGGCTGATGAAGCACTTTATTTAGCCAAAGGAACAGGGAAGAATAAAGTTGTGCTCCAAAAAGAAAATATCCGAGTAAGTTAAGGCACCTACTAATGCGGGCGCCTTCTTTCATTAGAACTGCTGGATTAAGATTTCAACAAATTCCTCAAGCATTTTTTGATCGATTTCATCAAAGCGGTTTTTTTCTGGGGAGTCAATATCTAAAACACCTATTAGCTTCCCGTCTTTGATCATCGGAATGACAATTTCAGAATTTGATGCTGCATCACAGGCAATATGGCCAGGAAATTGATGAACATCCTGAACTAGAATGGTTTCTCTATTCTTTGCGGCAGTGCCACAAACCCCCCTGCCTAAAGGAATTCGAATACATGCAGGAAGACCTTGGAAAGGCCCTAGAACAAGCTCATCATTGGAATCCATTAAATAAAAACCAACCCAATTGATTCGATCAAGAAATTGATTTAAAAGTGCTGATGCGTTACTAAGGTTTGCTACTTGATTTTTTTCATCATGAATCAAGGCTGCTAATTGTTTTTTAACTAATTCATAATTTTCAACGCGGCTTCCATGATAATTTTCGACATTAAACAATCTTTTTCACCCATCTTTCCAATAAGTTTTATTATATTTTATCAATAATAGTTGAAAATGGGGATACTTTG
>DATFAH010000359.1:0-7093 GCA_035254805.1 Caryophanales bacterium
ATTTTGAAAAGTATTCCTTTGTTTTTTTGAAATAGAAAAAGGCGCACATGAGCACCTTTTTCAAAAGATAAGTAAGTATAAATTTTGAACTTCAAAAACTGTCTAGCGCAAGCGCCTAGCCCCTCGAGGTCGCTTCGGTCCTGTCAATGAAGTCAAAAAAACGAATTCACTGCCAGGCCCGCAAGCAGCTGTCGGGGCTGACCAATGCGCTTGCGCTTTTCTTTTTAAAATTGAATTTTTTCCTGGATAAATTGAACGAGTTCAGCGATTGGTACCCGCTTTTGCTCCATTGTATCTCGATCTCTGACTGTGACCATTTTGTCCTCTTTGGAATCAAAGTCAAAAGTAATACAGAATGGGGTTCCAATTTCGTCATGGCGGCGGTACCGTTTACCGATCGAGCCAGCCTCATCATAATCAACTAAGAAATGTTTCGATAGTTCCGCAAATACTTCTTTTGCCTCATCAGATAGCTTTTTAGATAAAGGTAAAACAGCTGCCTTAAATGGAGCTAATGCTGGGTGTAAATGCATAACGGTTCTTGATGTACCGTCTTCAAGCTGCTCTTCGTCATAGGAATCAATTAAAAATGCTAATGTTACCCTGTCAGCGCCTAAAGATGGTTCGATACAGTAAGGAATATACTTCTCATTTGTTTCAGGATCAAGGTAATGGAAATCTTCACCGGAAAATTCCATATGTTGTTTTAAATCAAAATTGGTCCGTGAAGCAATACCCCAAAGCTCTCCCCAACCAAATGGGAATTTAAATTCAAAATCGGTTGTCGCATTACTATAGTGAGAAAGTTCTTCTTCTGAATGATCACGCAAGCGTAAATTTTCCTTATTAATTCCAAGTGTAAGTAACCATTTTTCAGCAGTTTCTTTCCAGAAGTCAAACCATTGTAATTCTTCGCCTGGCTTACAGAAAAATTCAAGTTCCATTTGTTCGAATTCTCTAGTACGGAAAGTGAAATTTCCTGGTGTAATTTCGTTACGGAAACTTTTGCCGATTTGCGCGATCCCAAACGGAAGTTTTTTTCTCATTGTTCTTTGGACATTTTTGAAATTCACAAAAATACCTTGAGCTGTTTCAGGACGCAAGAAAATTTCATTAGTACTTGATTCGGTGACACCTTGGAAAGTTTTAAACATTAAATTAAATTGGCGAATTCCTGTAAAATCATGACTGCCACAATCAGGGCATGCAATATGATGTTCATTAATCATCTCCTCCATTTTCTCAAATGGGAGTCCGTCAACAACCATCTCCATCCCTTTTTCTTCAAGAGCATTTTCAATCAGCTTATCTGCACGATGTCTTGCTTTACAATTTTTGCAATCAATCATTGGATCGTTAAAATTTCCAATATGTCCGGATGCTTCCCATACTCTTGTATTCATTAAAATAGCAGAATCCAATCCAACATTATAAGGAGATTCCTGAATGAATTTTTTTCTCCAAGCAGTTTTAATATTATTCTTCAATTCAACACCTAGCGGACCATAATCCCAAGTGTTTGCTAGCCCCCCATAAATTTCAGATCCCGGAAAAATAAAGCCTCTATGTTTTGCATGTGATACAATTTGATCCATTGTAATATTCATTTTTTGACTCCCTTCTTTTTTGTAAAAAATAAAAAACTCCCATCCCTATGCCTTTTTGGCATAGGGACGAGAGTTACCCGCGGTTCCACCCTAATTGCTGCTTTCGTTTAGCAGCCTCTTTAAAAATTTAAGCTATGTTGCTCCAGAACGCCTTCTTTAGACCTTTATACCCTAGCTCCCACCACCCTAGGTTCGCTTTTATAAAGTATTCTAAATACTACTTTCTATCAATGCAACTATTCATATTAAAGAAATAGTAACGAAAACAAGAAAAGTTGTCAACTGCATTAGATTAAATCGCGAAATTGATCCATTGAATTCAAAAATTTTTTCGTTTTAAGATGAAGTCCTGAATATTCATCATAGTAAGCGGAAATAATCTTTTTTATTTCTGTCTTAGTTTCTGGTTTGACTGAGATATTTCCTAAACGGGATAAATCCATATAATAAAATAACCTTAACAGTTTAACCGTTGCTTGGGAAATTTTGAAATGATAGGGGTCTTTTTCTAGGCAACGATGACAAATAAAACCGCCCTCTCTAATCGAGAAAGAAAAATGTCCGTCTGTACTGCTACAAACGGAGCATTGATTTAATGTTGGATATAAACCCATAACATTTAACATTTTCATCTCATAAATATTCATCAAAACATCTTGATCAAAGCCTTCATTCAAATAATTTAAGGTTTGATAAAGCAATTCGAATAAAAATGGATTTGGCTTTTTTTCGTCTGTCCCTTTATCCGTAAGCTCTACAATATAACTTGAATAAGCAGTTAAAAAAATGTCTTCGCGAATCGTTCGCATAGATGAAATCATTTCACCTTGCTGCAGGCTTCCTAAACCACTTCCTCTTTGCACAAGGAAATATCCATAAGTAAAGAGCTGGGTAATGGCGGATAGGCGGCTATTCGTTTTTTTCGCTCCTCTAGCCATAACGCCAATCTTTCCCCACTCACGTGTATATAATGTGACTACTTTATTGGTTTCACCGTAATCTGTTGATCTTATAACGATGCCTTCGCATTTTTGCAGCATTCAACTCACCATCCAGGGCGAAGACAAACTTATGAAACGGGAAAATCGATTTGTGCTAGCTCATCTTCCAGATTACCGGGTATTTCTTGTTTTTCCTTCTCAAGTTCTTTAAAGAGAAGATATGTGTCAATATTACCTGTTTGACTGAAAACCTTCCAGGTAAAATCCAACATCGAAAACCCCACCTTTCAATATTTAGACTAGCGTTTAATATCCCTACCATACAATTATCATAGCCTGTCTTTCAAAAATCATAAGTCGAAAAAATTGTAAATGTTGTCCATGCATATTTTCCTGTATTCATTAATAATTTAGGGTTGTATATTAATACTCCGATTCGTTAAATCCAAAATCACGGAGCTGTGACATTTTATTCCGCCAGTCCTTTTGAACTTTAACCCAAAGCTCAAGGTATACTTTTGAACCTAACAGATTTTCAATGTCAACACGCGCACGCTTTCCAATTTCTTTTAACATACTACCTTGTTTTCCAATGACAATTCCTTTTTGAGAATCTCTTTCAACAATGACAGTTGCCATCACATGAATAACATCTTTATCTTCTCTGCGTTCCATTTTATCAATCATGACTGCTAATGAATGCGGAATTTCTTCCCTAGTTAAATGTAAAGCTTTTTCCCTAATTAGTTCTGAGACAATAAATCTTTCTGGGTGGTCTGTTACTTGGTCAGCAGGATAAAATTGCGGTCCTTCTGGCAAATAAGATTTTATTTGCTCCAAAAGATTCTGTACATTGTTTCCTTCTAGAGCAGAAATAGGAACAACTTCTTTAAAAGGATATTTTTCCTTATATGACTCGATGATGGGCAATAGATCATCTGGATTAATCCGATCAATTTTATTGATCACAAGGAAAATTGGCGTCTTAACTGTTTGGAATTTCTCTAAGATAAATTCTTCCCCACGACCAAATCCTTCTTCAGCATTGACCATAAATAACACTAAATCGACTTCTTTAAGTGTATTTTGAGCAACCTTCATCATAAAGTCGCCAAGTTTATGTTTAGGTTTATGGATTCCTGGTGTATCAATAAAAATAAGCTGAGCATCATCTAGTGTTAATACACCCTGTACCTTATTTCGTGTTGTTTGGGGCTTATCACTCATGATTGCAATTTTTTGGCCAATCACCCGATTTAAAAATGTTGATTTCCCAACATTTGGGCGGCCAATAATGGAGATAAATCCTGATTTATAGCTTTGATTATTACTTTTATTTACCATGTAAATCCTCCGATGTACAGTAGCGTTTTCCCTTTATTTAAAAGAAGGTGCCGCTTTCTTTATTTTACCCCATAAGGAATCTAAATTCATTAATTGTAGCAAAATCGTAATAATAATTTAGAATTTTCCCGCAAATTACTATTAGCATATTGTTGGGGCTGTTAAGTCATTTTAGCTAATTCCAGCATGATTTTCAAATTCATTATGTTGTAGTCATGAAAAAACTTAGAAAAATGCCTTATATAATTTGGGGGCAAAAATGATGATTCCGACGATCACCGAGAAAATCGCATATATGAAAACAGCACCTGCAGCCAGATCTTTCGCTTGTTTTGCTAGAGGATGGAACTCTAATGTAACAAGATCCACTAAGCGTTCGATCGCGGTATTGATTAATTCTAAGGAAATCATTCCACCTATTGCGATCAGAACAAAGAGCCATTCCACTTTCGTAATGGAAAAAGAAATCGAAAAGAATATGACAAGCGCTGAAATAAAAAGATGAATCCGAATATTTCTCTCATTCAAAATGGCATTCTGTATTCCAGCAATCGCAAAAGAAAATGATTTCCATAGTGGAACATACGGTCGCTGTTTTTTATCGTGTAAGGCCATACTCATCCAATATTTCCTTTTGCAATATGAACATTTCCTTTTCGTCATCTTCTGTCATATGGTCATATCCTAAAAGATGCAAAAATCCATGAACGGCTAGAAAGCCAAGTTCACGCATAAATGAATGCCCATATTCTTCTGCTTGCTCTCGGGTCCTTTCGACTGAAATGATAATATCGCCAAGCACACGCGGCATATCAGCGCCAATCATTTTGATTTCCCCTTCACCAAGCTCCTCCATAGCAAAAGAAATAACATCTGTTGGGGCATCCTTGTCCCTATATTCACGATTAATTTCCCAAATTCGTTCATTCGAAACAAAAGTAACAGATACCTCACTCCCGTCTTCAATATCCTCTTTTTTGGCAGCAAAATTTAAAAGTTTTTCAATCTCATTTATTTGCTCATTAGTAATATTTTTTGTTTCATCTATGAAGTCTACATTTAACGTCATGCATGTCCCACCTTATGTTTTATTGTTTCAGGGTATTCAATTCTCGAATGGAATATCCCCTTTAATGTATCACAAAGTGTTTGTGACACCATTTCAAGTTCTTTTAAAGTTAAATCACATTCATTAAATTGACCGTCTTCCAAACGATCAGAAATAATATTTTTCACAAGCGCTTCAATTTGCTCTGGTGTTGGTTGATTTAATGATCTAACAGCTGCTTCTACACTGTCTGCAATCCCAACTACCGCACTTTCCTTTGTTTGCGGCTTTGGACCAGGGTAACGAAATTCCATTTCTTTAAATTCTGTTCCTCTTTGCTTTGCTTTATGGAAAAAATATTTTAACAATGTTGTTCCATGGTGTTGTTCCGCGATATCCATGATTTCCTTTGGCATATGATACTTTTTTAAAATATTTACGCCATCTGCTACATGAGCAATAATGATATTTGCACTTTTTTCAGGTGAAAGGCGATCATGCGGATTGTTTTGATTTAATTGATTTTCGATAAAGAAATTAGGCCTTCGCGTTTTACCAATATCATGATAATAACAGCCAACTCTTGCTAATAACCCATTAGCACCAATTGCCTCACAAGCTGATTCAGCTAAATTAGCTACCATTACACTATGATGATACGTTCCAGGAGCTTCCATTAAAATTTTCCTTAAAAGCGGGTGATTGGGATTTGAAAGTTCAATTAATCTTAGCATGGACAGTATTTTAAAACTTGACTCCAAAAATGGAAGCAAGCCTATCGTTAAGACTGCCGATGCAATACCAGACACCAGAGCTGCGGTTAAATAAAACACATATTCAAGACCAGAATATTTTCCATTTGAAAGGAATAATAAGGCAAGAATGGTGATCACATTAACGAATGCAGAAAATAGCCCTGCTTGGAAAATTTTAGAACGATGGTTTTGACTGCTTAAAAAAAGGATCCCTGCTAGAGCACTAAATAGAATGTAGATTCCTTCAGAATAATTTAATGTTCCCGTTATTCCTTCATTAAATAAGACACTGCCACAAACCGCTAATACAATGGATGTTAAAATGGCTAGTTTTTCATCTATTAGAATTTTAATCAGCATTCCACCCATTGCTGCGGGAAAAAGATATCCCATTTCCGAATAGTTTAATATTTGGAGGATACTAATAATTTTTATCAAAATAATCGATAGACAAAAAATAATCCCAAATAAAAGTAAATAAGTTTGTCTTTTTTCGACTTGTGTTTTCATTTCGTGAAAATAATAATATATGACTGATAAAAATAAGATGATAAAAAAGGATAAACCAAGAAATGGTTTTACCGAATTTTGATTATCGAGAAGTCCCACGAGCTTTAATCGTCTAAAAATTTCTCGGTTGATCAATTCACCTTCTTGAACAATAATTTGCCCCTGAAGAATTTTAACAGGCTCGACACTTTCTGCAGCTTGCTGACGAAGCTCCTCGGTAGCTTTTGGATCATAAAACTCATTTTGAATTACAGCATACCTGCCTAGCTCTATTGAAGCATTCTTTAATCCTTTGCTCAAAGATGTATACTTTAATTCTTCTTCAACCTTTTTTTTCGCATTTTCAACATTATTTCCAGCTATGCGTTTTGCCATTACATCATTTATAGCGGTTACGGTAAAATCTTTGGCTATGGATAATTCATCATTTGTAGCTTGGACGAGTGCGGTGAGAACTTGATCAGAAAGATCCTTTGTGACATTATCGGTTAATTTTTCCTTTAATTTGCCTACTTTATCTATTTGATCTGAGTTTGATTGTGAGTTCTGTGCCTTTAATTCATCATTAACTTCTTTTGCAGAATCAAAGATTGAAGTGATGAGGTCAACTCGGTTTTCAGTATATTCCTTTTTTACGATGTATACATCCTTCACTTGATCTAATGCTTCATTGCGTTTTTTTTCTGTACTCTCCTTATCTTCGACAGTACCAGGTGAACGAATGGTTTGATCAGCAACTTTAAATAGGCTTAAATTTAATTTCTCTGGCTTTACATTATTAAACATAACCAAAAAGAGAATTATCCCGATAACGAGAAAAAATAGGACACGAAAAAAGGTAATATCAAGCAGCTTGCGTATTCTAATAAATTGCTCATGTAGTCTTTC
>DATFAH010000360.1:0-10104 GCA_035254805.1 Caryophanales bacterium
GTTATGCCAAATAAAGAATTCAAAAAAGTAAGTCTTGAAGAAAATATGAAAAATGGAAAATGGACGATTTTATTTTTCTATCCAATGGACTTTACATTTGTTTGCCCAACAGAAATTACAGCATTATCTGATCGTTATGATGAGTTTGAAGATCTTGATGCGGTTGTAATTGGTGCTTCTACAGATACAGTTCATACCCACCTTGCATGGATTAAAACGGACCGCAAGGATAATGGCTTAGGAGATATTAAATATCCGTTAGCAGCTGATGCAAATCATGTTGTTTCACGTGATTATGGTGTATTAATTGAAGATGAAGGCATTGCGCTTCGTGGGCTTTTCATTATTAGTCCTGAAGGCGAATTAAAATCCTCTGTTGTGAATCATAATGATGTTGGCCGTGATGTAGATGAAACATTACGTGTACTTCAAGCATTACAAACTGGTAGTCTTTGCCCTGCAAACTGGAAACCAGGTCAAGCAACATTAAAAGTATAATTTTTTAAAAACATCGAGGCCTAACCATTATAGTGTTAGGTCTTTTTGATAGTTTTAACGGGTTTAGTCTTTTTTTAATTTAGTTTAGAGTATGCTAAAATGGAAGAATCGATATAATTGTATTTTTCTGGGGGGATTTATTGTGAAGAAAAAGGATTTTGCTGTCATTGGGTTAGGACGTTTTGGTGGGAGTATATGTAAAACACTTGCTGAACAGGGAAAAGAAGTCTTAGCTGTTGATAAAAACGAAGAGAGGGTAAATGAATTTGCCACAATTGCCTCCCATGCAGTTGTTGGAGATACAACAGATGAAACGGTATTAAAGAGCATTGGAATCCGGAATTTTGATCATGTGATTGTCGCTATTGGAGATGATATCCAATCTAGCATATTAACAACCTTAATTTTAAAAGAATTAGGTGTTAAAAATATTACGGTCAAGGCTCAAAACGATTACCATGAAAAAGTACTGTTAAAAATCGGGGCTAACAATGTTGTCCATCCAGAGAGGGATATGGGGATTCGGATTGCCAATAATATGTCATCAACGAATGTTTTGGATTATCTTGGTCTTTCTGAAGATCATAGCATCGTTGAAATTGTGGCGAATGAAAGACTGGATGGTCACACGTTGATTGGATTAGATATCCGTAAAAAATATGGAATTAATATAGTCGCGATTAAGAGGGGCAGCGAAATTATTGTGTCACCCCAAGCAAAGGAGCCGATTCGGGATAAAGATGTACTCATTGTCATTGGAAGTGACAGTGATATTGAAAAATTTACAAGAAAAGTGATGAAATAAAAGAGGTGTCCCAAGCATTTCTTTTAGGACACCCCGTAACACAATCTCTATCTACTACTGGTATTCTGCCTTGGCTCGCGTTTTCGATAAATTACATAGCTTCTTGATAGATATCTTAGCGGTAGGCTAAACACATGAACAAGTCGCGTGAATGGCCAAACCGCAAATATCCCCATGGCAGAGATGATATGAATTTTAAACCAAATAGGAACAGAATTCACAAGGCTTGCATCTGCATGGAAAAATAGCACACTTCTAAGCCACGGCCCGATTGTTTCCCTGTAATCAAATCCTTTTGGTTCAATATTTAAAAATGTCGCAGATAAGCCGGAAATGGCTACAATAATGAGAAAAAATAGAGATAAAAAGTCACTTTTTGTGCTTGTTGCAATGATTCTACGAACTGTTGTCCGGCGGTAAGCTAAAATAATAAGTCCTAAAACGGCTGCGATTCCAGCAGGTATTCCACCGATTAAGGCAACTGTATGGTATTGATGTTCACTAATACCGAGGGATTCATATAGTTCAATTGGAATGAGAAGTCCAGCAACATGACCAAAGAACACGAAAATAATCCCAAAGTGGAATAGATTTGATCCTAGACGAAGCATCTTCTTTTCTAACAACTGACTAGACTTTGATGTCCAACCAAATTGGTCATGATTATATCGATAAAAATGGCCAAAGATAAAAATGGTCAGAATAATATATGGCAAAATTACCCACAAAAATTGATTTAACATTCCACTACACTCCTCCTTTTCTGTTTTTTAATTCCTGATTCATGTAATGCTTCCAATGCTGCAGCAACAATATGGCCAAATAAGTTATTTTGGGCTAACAAACCGTCCTGAATTTCGACAATATTATTGTAATATTTTACAAAAACAGGCTTTAAAGTTTCTGCTTCCACTTGTCCTGCAAATTCAAGCATTAATGGCAAGTAATCAGGAAGCTCTAAATCTGTTGCCTGAAAGCCGTGCTCTTTATAATAGTTTTTAAGGAATAAAAGATCCACACCACGTTCTCTTTGCTCTCCAGAGCTCATATAGGTCACATAAAGATTTGTCTTTTTTCCGAAATCAAAGGTATACACATACATATCTACTAATTGATCAGGAGATAATTCCTTTACTTTCGTAATAAATTGTTGAAGCTCTTTTTTTATCTTTCCTTTTTGCAAGCTATCAATTTCACTTTCAATTTCCGTAAGAGAATCGAAAAATTCTTTGCTTGGATATGAAAGTAGGTAGGAACAAAGCTGGTAAACATCTTGTATTTCTTCATAAAACATAACGTAAACCTCCTTCAAATAAAGATGTGAATGACAAAAGGGAATTCACATCTTTACGAGATTAATAGAGTGTGCCACAAGCCCCTGGGCCACCTGCAAAATCTAAACCACAACTGCCTTGTTCATCATAAAGTTCAGCAACTTCTTCACGGTGGGAAGGAGGTATCACAAAGCGATCTTCATATTTTGCAATTGCTAGTAATCTATACATATCTTTAATATCTTTCTCAGTTAAACCAAGCTCTTCAATAATCTCTGTGTTTGGCTGTTTATTCGTTTGCACACTTCTCATATACGATCTCATCACAGCCATTTTTTTTAATGTTGTCCGGATATGGGATTGATCCCCAGCTGTTAATAGATTTGCTAAGTATTCGATTGGTATTCTCATTTCATCAATGGCAGGAAAAATATCTTCTGGATTTGAGGAAGATCCGATCCCTTCGTACATATTCATGATTGGGCTTAATGGCGGAATATACCATACCATTGGCAATGTGCGATATTCTGGGTGTAGTGGAAGGGCAATTTTCCATTCCTTCGCCATTTTATAAATGGGTGATTTTTGTGCAGCCTCAATCCATTCCATAGGAATTCCGTCTTCTTTCGCTTGTCTTATCACATCTGGATCATTTGGATCCAAAAAGATTTCTAATTGTGAATGGTAAAGATCTTTTTCATCAGCTAATGCTGCTTCTTCAACTCGATCCGCGTCATAAAGAATGATTCCAATATAACGAATCCGACCAACACATGTTTCTGCGCAAATAGTTGGCATACCTGCTTCAATCCGTGGGAAGCACATGGTGCACTTTTCAGCTTTATTGGTTTGCCAATTAAAATAAACCTTTTTATAAGGACAAGAAGATACACAATGTCTCCAGCCACGGCAAGCATTTTGGTCAACTAGAACAATCCCATCTTCTTCTCTTTTATACATGGATCCTGAAGGACATGCGCTAACGCATGAAGGATTAAGACAGTGTTCACAAATCCGCGGCAAATACATCATAAATACATCTTCAAATTCAGTGCGAATTTGATTTTCCATTTTAACAACATTGGGATCCCTTAGACCAGTAATATGCCCTCCAGCTAAGTCATCTTCCCAGTTTGGCCCCCAAAGAATGTCCATATATTCGCCTGTGATGGCGGACTTTGGCCGGGCAACAGGCTGTGTTTTGCGCAGTGGACTGTTTGTTAATGTTTCATAATCATAGTTCCATGGTTCATAGTAATCATCAAGCGTCGGTAAATTCGGGTTAGAAAACAAGTTTAGTAAACGATTCACTTTTGAACCAGACTTTAACTGTAGTTTTCCGTTTTTTACTTCCCAGCCGCCTGAGTATTTTTCTTGGTCTTCCCATTGCTTTGGATAACCTACACCTGGTTTCGTTTCCACATTATTAAAATACATGTATTCTGCACCTGGACGATTTGTCCAGGTGTTTTTGCAAGTGACGCTACATGTATGACATCCGATACATTTATCTAGGTTCATTACCATGCTGACTTGTGCTTTAATCTTCAAGCCAATCAACCTCCTTCAGTTTCCGAATCACAACATTTAAGTCACGCTGATTCCCGGTTGGTCCATAATAGTTGTATCCGTAGCTAAGCTGTCCGTAACCGCCAATCATGTGAGTTGGTTTTACGTGAATTCGGGTAGGACTGTTATGCGTACCGCCGCGGTTATTCGTTAGTTTTGTTCCTGGTACGTTTATATGACGATCTTGTGCATGGTGCATGAATGCCATTCCTCTAGGAATCCGGTGAGAAACAACTGCTCTAGCCACTACGACACCATTTCGATTAAAACATTCAATCCACTCATTATCTTCAACACCAATGTCAAAAGCATCATCCTTATTTAACCAAACCGTTGGACCACCACGGAAAAGGGTCAACATTGGTTGGGAATCAAAATACATACTGTGAATCGACCATTTATTATGTGGTGTTAAATAGTTGAGAACGATTTCTTTTCCTTCTACCTCAGGACGATTTTTCTTGAATGGCTTGTGATTTAAAATTGGTTTAAATGTAGCCATTGCTTCACCGAATTCAATCATCATCTCATGGTCCACGTAGAAGGATTGACGTCCAGTGACCGTGCGCCACGGAATGAGCCGTTCCACATTTGTGGTAAATGGTGAATACCGGCGACCGCCTTTTTCTGAGCCGCTAAATGCTGGAGAAGTAATCACTGTTTTTGGTTGAGCTGTAATTTGGGCGAAAGTAAAACACTCTTCTTCACGCTCAGCAGCTAAGTCCACAAGCTCTAAATCTGTTTTCTTTTCCAGAGCTTCCCACGCTTTTACGGCCATATGACCATTTGTTGTGGATGATAAGGTTAGAATGGCCTCAGAGACGCTCTTAGCTGTTTCAATATTCGGGCATCCATCTCCGATCCCACCATTATCAACGATTCCGAGAACTTTTTGCAGTTTTTCATATTCTTCAGAAGCAGACCATGAAATCCCCTTAATTCCATAAGGTAAATTTTTAATGTTCGGCCCTAATGAAGTCATTTTTTCGAAAATAAGCTTAAAATCACGTTCCACTACATGAATTTGTGGCATCGTTTTACCTGGAATAGGTTCACATTCGCCTTTACTCCAGTCTTTAATTTGACCGAGCGGCTGTGCCATCTCTTGTGGTGAATCATGTAGAAGCGGAGTTGCAACCACTTCTTTCATTGGATCCATTTCTAATTCACAAGCAAGATTTGAAACGGATTTTGCAAGAACCTTAAAGATTTCCCAATCAGATTTTGCCTCCCAAGGTGTCGCGATGGCCGGATTGAATGGATGAACAAATGGATGCATATCTGTACTGTTTAAATCATGCTTCTCATACCAAGTAGCAGCAGGTAAAACAATATCTGAATATAATGGTGTACCAGCCATACGGAAGTCTAAGCTAATTAATAGGTCAAGTTTTCCTTCAGGTGCTTGATCACGCCATTTAATTTCCTCTGGGCGAAGACTGTCATCATCCTCATTCATAAGTCCGTTCGTTGTGCCTAAGAGATGCTTAAGGAAATATTCATGCCCTTTGCCTGAACTTGAAATCAGATTTGCACGCCACACAAATAAATTCCGAGGGAAGTTCACAGGATTATCTGGATCCTCAATGGAAAACTGCAATTTACGCTCTTTCAACTCTTCTGCAACATATTTTCCAATTTCCTCTGTTGATGTTGATCCATTTTTTATTGCTTCATCGTATAAATCAATACCACTCTTATTAAATGTTGGATAGCTAGGTAGCCAACCAAGTCTAGCTGCCATTACATTATAGTCAGCAAAATGATCATAGCGAGCTTTCCTAATAATAGGGGAGACAAGTTCACTTACAGGTTGCTCTTCATAGCGATACTGGTCTGTTGCAAAATAGAAAAACGATGTCCCATTTTGTAATTTTGCCGGCATTACCCAGTCCCGTGCTGTTGCAATATTTTGCCAGCCTTCAGCAGGGCGAAGTTTTTCTTGCCCAACATAGTGCGCCCAGCCGCCGCCATTTACCCCTTGTGCACCAACTAGTAAAACGAGGTTGAGTACAGCTCGGTAAATAGAATCAGAGTTAAACCAATGGTTAATTCCCGCTCCGACAATAATCATCGATCGACCATTTGTATCAATCGCATTTTGTGCAAATTCACGGGCAATTTTAATGACCAGTTCTTTCTTAACCCCCGTAACTGTTTCCTGCCAAGCAGGGGTAAACGGAATGAGATCATTAAAGCTTTTTGCTGTTTCGTCACCAAAGCCACGGTCAATACCGTAATTAGCCAAGGTTAAATCATAAACAGTCGTTGTGTAGAAAGTTTGGCCATTTAGTTCAACTTTTTTCACGGGAACTGACCGGTAAAGGATATCATTTCCTTCATGTGAGAAGTAAGGAAGCTTTATAGAAGCAATATCATCTTCTAAACCTTTAAAGGTCATGGTTGGTTCAATGGCAGCACCTGTTTCTTCATCTTCCATCCGTAAATTCCATTTTGCTTTATCTTCCCAACGAGCTCCCATTGTCCCGTGTGGAATCGCGAAATTATCCGTATTTTTATTGAATAAAACAGGTTTGAAATCACTATTCCCAACATTTTTTCCTAAATCACCTGCATTTAAGAATCGATCTGGGACAAAGTGTTCTCCATCTTTTTTCAATGTGACGATGAATGGGAAATCTGTGTATTGTTTGGCATAATTCATGAAATAATTAGTTTCTTTATCTACATAAAATTCTTTTAAAATTACATGTCCCATTGCCATGGCAAGTGCTCCATCAGTACCTTGCTTTACTTTCATCCACTCATCGCCAAATTTAGTGGATTCAGCATAGTCTGGGCTAACCGAAATCACTTTTGTCCCACGATAGCGAACCTCTGCAAGGAAATGGGCATCTGGTGTCCTTGTTTGCGGAACATTGGATCCCCAAGTCATAATGTATCCAGAATTAAACCAGTCAGAGCTTTCAGGTACGTCTGTTTGGTCTCCCCAAATTTGCGGCGAAGCAGGAGGAAGGTCTGCATACCAGTCATAAAAACTGAGCATTGGACCGCCCATTAGTGACATGAACCTTGAACCAGCAGCATATGAAACCATTGACATTGCGGGAATTGGTGAAAAACCAACATTTCGGTCTGGACCGTATTTTATGACAGTGTATAAAAGGGAGGCTGAGATTAGCTTTAAAACCTCATCCCATTCTGCGCGAACAAATCCGCCCTTACCTCGTGCTTGTTTATAACTTTTGGCTTTTTCCGGATTCTCTACGATGCTTTTCCAGGCATCAAGCGGATTTTGGTTCACTTTTAAAGCATCCCGCCACATTTTTATAAGAACATCCCGAACATAAGGATATTTCACGCGAAGTGGGCTATAAATGTACCAGGAAAAACTTGCTCCCCTCGGGCAGCCCCTTGGTTCAAAGTCAGGCATATCAGGCCCCGTTGATGGATAGTCCGTTTGTTGGCCCTCCCATGTGACAATGCCATCTTTAACGAAAATATTCCAGCTGCATGACCCTGTACAGTTCACCCCATGTGTAGAGCGAACTACTTTGTCATGCTGCCATCTTCTTCGATATACATTTTCCCAATCACGGTTTTCATAAGTTGTTTGGCTGTGATCATTTGAATGTTTCTCAATTGGAGATAAGTATTTTAAACGATTAATTAATGGAGATCGTTTCTTTTTCATTTTTTTCTCCCTTCTTGAAAGCAATAAATTTTCCATAATTTCCTCTGACTATTACGAGTCAAATATACAAAGGAAAAAATTGTTTTACAGTGAAATATGTCACAAATTAGACGAAAAAAGGCTGTCCCTAAAAAACTAGGGACAGCCTTTTTACGTTCTTACTTTCTTATTTATACCTCCATAATGATCGGTAAAATCATTGGGCGGCGTTTTGTTTTTTCATAAAGGAATGGTGATAATGTGTCGGTAATTTCATTTTTAATTTCGGACCATTGACTTGTTTTTCGTTCCATCACTTTCGTTAAATGCTTTGTAATCAGTTGTTGAGCATCATTAATTAAATCACCTGATTCTCTCATATATACAAAACCTCTAGATATAAGGTCAGGACCTGCTGCGATTTTGAATTCCTTCATATTGATACTTACGACAACAACTACAAGGCCTTCTTCAGAAAGGATCCTACGGTCTCTAAGGACAATATTACCGATATCACCAATTCCGCTTCCGTCAATATAAATATTTCCAGATGGAATTTTTCCAGCCACTTGAGCTGAATCATTGGAAAGAGCTAAAACTTCACCATTATCCATGATAAAGCAATTTTCTTCCTCTACACCGCAATCCACTGCTAGTTTTGCATGTGTTTTTTGCATGCGATATTCACCATGGATTGGCATGAAAAACTTTGGTTTGATTAAACGAAGCATTAGCTTTTGTTCTTCCTGACCACCATGGCCTGAAGTGTGAATGTTGCTTAGTTTTCCATGAATGACTTCAGCCCCCGCACGTGACAGCATATTAATGGTCCTACTTACACTAATCGTGTTACCAGGTATTGGAGAAGAAGAAAATACGACAGTATCTCCAGGATTAATTTGTATTTGTCGATGTGTTCCGTTTGCAATTCTTGATAAGGCAGCCATTGGTTCACCCTGGCTCCCTGTGCAAAGAATCGTAACCTTGTTAGCAGGAAGGCGATTAATTTGACCTGCATCAATAAATGTTTCCTTAGGGGCCCGAATATAGCCTAAATCGAGACCGATATTAATGGCTGCTTCCATGCTTCTGCCAAATACCGCAATTTTTCTGCCATTAGCGACGGCTGCCTCTGTAACTTGTTGGAGGCGGTGGATGTTGGAAGCAAATGTAGCAAAAATAAGTCTTCCATCTACCTTACGAAAAATATCATGAATGCTCTCGCCAACTAACCGTTCAGACATCGTAAAATCAGGTATTTCACTGTTTGTGCTATCTGAAAGGAGACAAAGAACACCTTCTTTACCGATTTCAGCCATTTTTGTTAAGTTTGCTGGTTCACCAACAGGAGTAAAATCAAATTTAAAATCACCTGTATGGACAATTTGACCCGGAGGAGTTTTAACCACGATTCCATAGGAATCTGGGATACTGTGTGTAGTTCGGAAAAAAGTAATCGATGTTTTGCGGAATTTTATCACATCGTCTTCTCGAATTTCAATAAGCGTGGCGTTTCTTAATAATCCATGCTCTTCCAATTTATTTTTAATTAAACCTAGAGCAAGCTTTCCGCCATAAACAGGAATGTTAATTTCCCTTAATAAATAGGGAATTCCACCAATATGGTCCTCATGACCATGTGTGACAAACAATCCTTTAATTTTTTCTACATTTTTTATTAAATAAGTGTAATCTGGGATGACATAATCAATTCCTAAGAGTTCATCTTCTGGAAATTTAATTCCAGCATCGATTAGAATGATCTCATCTTGGAACTGAACCGCGTACGTGTTTTTGCCGATCTCTCCAAGTCCTCCCAAGGCAAAAACAGCTGTTTGATCATTTTTAACAAATTTCATAAATTAAATCTCCAATACTTTAAAGTCTTCATTTTGCTTTTCATATTCTAAATAGGCACCTGTAACAGGCTGGACGAATTCAATATTATAGCCGCGATCAGCTAATTTGGTCCGTACATCTCTTTTGGAAACACCTTCAAGATAAATGGTTTTCGTCTTCTCCCTTACTGGAACCTCATTCATTTTTTCTTGAAAATATACTTTAAAAATCATCTTAAAAACGCTCCTCACTAAAACAATGTCTTTTTCTATTATATAAATATTTTTCCTCATTTTCATATATTTTCTTTTCAAAAGCCTATTTTAGGACTAAACAAAGTTCGAAAATATGTAAACAAATCACCGTTTATCTAATTTACATTAAGGAAGGAGCCCTTCGCAAGTTTGAAGGGCTCAAAAATTTTAGGCAATCGTTTTTTTTCTCAATAAATCATTCCACTGTTTTAAAAGCTTTTTTCTTAGCTT
>DATFAH010000361.1:0-10128 GCA_035254805.1 Caryophanales bacterium
CCAAAAAACGGTATGGAGAAGGAATATCCTTTATGTTCAGTTCATTTGATTGCTCATTAATGACGATTTGTTCGTTCGCTCGATAGGAAATTCCGGGAACCGTGTTGAAATTCCCACCTTTTTCAATTTCTGCAAGTAATCGTTTGAATGAATATTCGCCATCACCCATTACGATAAAGTCAATTTGGGGAATTCTCCGCATCCATTCATAAGAATCATAACTTACTTCGGGCCCACCTAATACAATAATGATGGATGGATTCACTTTTTTTAGAATACTAATCACTTTTATGGTTTCTTCAATATTCCAAATATAACAGCTAAATCCAATGACAGTAGGATTTTGCTGAAATAAATCGGACACAATATTAAAAACATGATCCTTAACAGTATATTCTTTCATTTGAATGTTGAATTCTGGGGCTGCATATGCTTTTAAAAGCCGAATGGCAAGGTTCGTATGGATATACTTTGCATTCAAAGTGGAACATATTACATTCATTGACAATTCTCCCAACAATTGAAATAAGAATATTATAGCTTATTGATCGTAAGAAAAATAGAATATAAAACACAGTAAAGGCCATATTCTCAAAAGAGATTATGGCCTTTACATTTAAGGTATCATGAAAGATAAGACAGTGTTTTGCAAGAAAGTGATGATCGAAATAATGAGTAGCAGGAAGATACTGTGTTTTACAGTAAATCGGAATAGGTCGGATTCTTTTCCTGCTAATCCTACTGCCGCACAAGCGACTGCAATCGATTGAGGAGAGATCATTTTTCCTGTTACTCCCCCTGAAGAGTTTGCCGCAAGTGCTAACACTGGGTCCATACCAATGGAGGTTGCTGTGATTTTTTGTAAGTTTCCGAATAACAAGTTTGCTGATGTATCGGAACCGGTAATAAATACACCGAGCCATCCAAGGAATGGTGAGAAGAATGGGAATAATACAGCCCCTGTTTTAGCAAGCGTCATTCCAAGTGTTGTGCTCATTCCAGAAGCGTTTGTTACATAAGCAAAACCAACAACTGATGCAATGGTTAAAAGAGGGAACTTAATCTCATTGATTGTTTCACCAAATGTAATAACCCAATTTTTCCAAGAAATTTTGACAATAAACTTTGTAATAAGTGCTGCAATTAAAATGGCGGTACCAGCTGCTCCGAGGAGTTCAAGTTTGTAAACTGCAGCAACAGGTTGTCCAGCAGCATTAATGATTTTGTTATTCAAAAGCGGTACTTCTGGCATAAATGTTAAAGCATGTCCAATCGAATTTACGATTTTTAATATTGCATTTGCACCTTCATAATGTCCAGTTAAGGCAAGCTTTACAGTTGGAATGCCCCATACAGATATTACTCCAGTTAATACTAGGAATGGAGACCAAGCTTTAAAAATTTGTCCTCCAGTAAAATGTTCCTGAGATTTCTTTTTAACAGATGATGTTGCTGCAAGTTCTTGTTCTCCTGAGAAGCGGAAAATTGTTTTCGGCTTCCAAAATTTTAAGAAAATAGCTAAGGAAAATAAGGAAACTAATGATGATAAAATATCTGGTAGTTCAGGGCCTAAGAAGTTAGAGGATAAATATTGAGTAACGGCGAACGATACACCAGAAACAAGGATTGCAGGTAATACTTCTTTTGTCTTTTTCCATCCTGCCATGATAAACACGAGGTAAAAAGGAATAAATACAGATAAAAACGGTAGCTGTCTTCCAATCATTTTGGAGATTTCTGTTGCTGGCATTCCAGTTGGACCTTCCATAGCGATAACTGGAATTCCGATTGCACCAAAGGCAACAGGTGCTGTATTTGCTAAAAGGCAAAGCCCAGCAGCATAAAGAGGGTTGAAGCCAAGTCCAACTAATAAGGCTGCAGAAATTGCAACTGGAGCACCAAAGCCTGCAGCACCTTCAAGGAAGGCACCAAATGAAAACGCCACTAAAAGTGCTTGTAAACGACGGTCTTCTGTGATGGTAACAACAGAATGACGAATGATATCAAATTGACCAGTCTTAACTGTTATTTTATACAGGAATACGGAAGAAATGATAATCCAGCCGATAGGAACAATCCCATAAACAGCTCCTTGTGTTGCAGACATTATGGACATTCCTACTGGCATTTTATAAGCAACAACAGCGAGAATGATGGCGATTAACAGAGTGCTTAGTCCTGCTATGTGGCCTTTCATTCGCTTGATTGCCAGTGCCCAGAAGAAATAAATAATTGGTATTTTATTAAAATTATTGACCTAGACCATTTCCGATGAATGTAAAAACCATGTATAATAAGGGATAAGCACGCATTTTTTAAAAAGTGAAGTTTATAGGGGTTGTAACGATGAATTACAAAAAAATAAAGCCCAAAAAATTATACGAGGAAGTTGCTGAAACAATTTACGAAATGATTCGTAATGGCCAGTTGAAGCCAGGACAAAAATTAGATTCTGTTCAGCAACTTTCTGATAATTTTCAAGTTGGGCGCTCTGCTATTAGAGAGGCATTGACCTCTTTAAGAGCAATGGGGTTGGTTGAATTACGCCAGGGAGAAGGGACTTATGTACGGGAATTTGAGACAGATCAAATTACCTTTCCATTGTCCACAGCTATCTTGATGAATAAAAATGACATTGTCAATTTGTTGGAAGTTCGGAAAATTATTGAAATTGGAGCAGTCGCAGCAGCAGCCAAAAAACGGACTGATCAGCAGCTTGAAATTCTTGAGGCTGCTTTAGAAGAGATGCAAAATTCGAAAGGAAATGAGGAATTAGGGGAAGAGGCTGACCTTAAATTTCATTTAACTCTTGCAGAGGCGGCACAAAATCCGTTGCTTTGCAGTTTATTAAATCATGTTTCAGGCTTAATGGTAGAGACAATGAAAGAGACTCGCAGAGTTTGGATCTATTCTAAACAAACGACAATGGAGCAATTATATAAAGAACATTTGGATATTTTCCAAGCGGTAAAAGAGAAGGATGAAAATAAAGCGCGAGAGTTTATGAAAAATCATCTCCAAAATGTCGAATCCATTTTACAAAAATATCTGCAGCAAACCAATTTAATAAAATAATTTACTAAAAGTGCAAGACTATATAACGAAATTGTTAAAATAGTCTGCGCTTTTTTTATAAAATTTTTCTTCCCCCCTTTCTCAGTAATAGGGAATTA
Organism: Caryophanales bacterium; assembly: GCA_035254805.1. Taxonomy (GTDB): domain Bacteria; phylum Bacillota; class Bacilli; order Bacillales; family Cytobacillaceae; genus JAUZPL01. The sequence goes on from DATFAH010000361.1 coordinate 3,174, forward strand.
TGTAATATAAATACAAATATACTTTTTTTAACATAGTCATCAGATGACCAGCTGACCAGGGGATAGGTTGGCTGGAATATTCTTAATCGGAAAGGGTTGGGACAATGAAAGTTACTTTATTTGCAACATGTTTAGTGGATATGTTTCAAAGTAGTGTAGGAAAAGCGACAGTTGAATTACTTGAGCATCTCGGATGTGAAATTGATTTCCCAGAATCTCAAGTATGCTGTGGACAGCCGTCGTATAATAGCGGTTATGTGAAAGAATCAAAGGAAGCAATGAAGAGAATGATTGAAACTTTTATTGATGCTGAGTACGTAGTCTCTCCATCAGGATCTTGTGCATACATGCTGCATGAGTATCCGCATGTCTTTAAAGGGGATTCTATTTGGGAGCCAAAAGCAAAAAAACTCGCAGAAAAAACATATGAATTAACACAATTTATTGTGGAAGTATTAAAGGTCGAAGACGTAGGAGCAACCTTTGAAGGAAATGTAACCTACCATACATCCTGTCATATGACAAGGTTATTGGGTGTCAAAGAGCCTCCGATCACTCTTTTGAAAAATGTAAGGGGTCTCAAGTTTACAGAGCTTCCTGGAAAGGAACAGTGCTGTGGCTTTGGCGGGACATTTTCTGTTAAAATGGCAGACATTTCAGAGCAAATGGTCGACGAAAAAGTACGCCATGTTGAAGAAACAGGTGCTGAATATTTAATTGGAGCAGATGCTGGATGTTTAATGAATATTGGCGGCCGGATTGGGAGAAAAGGAAAGCCAATTAAAGTTCTCCATATTGCTGAAGTGTTAAATAACCGTAAATAAAAAGGGGATAACAGTCATTAAGTTCTTATGAATGGAGGGGTCAAGAATGGGAATAAAGATTGGTACTGAAAAATTTAAGGACCGTGTTGAAAGCGGTATCCAAGATGATTTCATGCGTGGCGCTGTTGCAAAAGCACAGGATGGAATGGGAATAAAAAGACAAAATGCTGTCTGGGAGCTTGGCAATTGGGAAGATTGGCGATCACACGGTGAGGAAATCCGTCAGCATGTATTAGAATATCTTGATTACTATTTGGAACAGTTAAGTGAAAATGTATCAAAACGCGGCGGACATGTGTTCTTTGCACGAACAGCTGAAGATGCAAATGAATATGTGAGGAGCATTGTACATAAGAAAAAGGCGAAAAAGATCGTTAAGGCTAAGTCAATGGTAACCGAAGAAATTAGCTTGAATGCCTGTTTAGAAAAAGAGGGCTGTGACGTCGTTGAAACAGACCTTGGGGAATATATCCTTCAAATTGATGATCATGATCCACCATCACATATTGTCGTTCCTGCCTTACACAAAAATAAGGAGCAAATACGTGATGTTTTTGCAAAAAAACTAGGATATACAAAAAGTTCGAAACCAGAAGAACTGGCGGCCCATGCACGTGAAATGCTGCGAAAAGAATATTTGTCTGCCGATATCGGGATTACAGGCTGTAATTTTGCTGTTGCAGAAACAGGCTCCTTTGCTCTCGTTACGAATGAAGGGAATGCGGACTTAGTAACTGCATTACCTAAAACACAAATTACCGTAATGGGAATGGAAAGGATTGTTCCGACGTTTGAAGAATTAGAAATCCTCGTAAGTATGTTGACACGGAGTGCAGTTGGGCAAAAATTGACAAGTTACATTACAGTCTTAACTGGTGCAAGGGAAGAACTAGAAATAGATGGGCCAGAGGAATTCCATTTAATCATTGTCGATAATGGCAGATCAAAAATTCTAGGAAGCGAATTTCAGTCTATTTTACAGTGTATTCGCTGCGGGGCATGTATAAATGTTTGCCCTGTCTACCGACATATTGGTGGTCATTCTTATGGATCGATCTATCCGGGCCCAGTTGGTGTCGTTTTATCTCCGCTACTTGGGGGATATGATGAATATAAGGAGCTTCCATATGCATCAACACTTTGTGGTGCTTGTACTGAAGTTTGCCCTGTCAAAATACCGCTTCATAATTTAATTCATAAACATCGTACTGTCATCGTTGAAAAGGAAGGAAAAGCACCTGTTCCTGAAAAATTACTTATGAAGGCATTTGGGTTAGGGGCTGCATCGCCAACTTTATATAAAATCGGCTCGAAAATAGCACCGAAAGCTATGAATCCGTTTACGGTTGGGGATAAAATTTCAAATGGACCTGGACCAATGAAAGCATGGACAGAAAGTCGGGAATTCCCAGCTCCAAACAAAGAGCGATTTAGAGACTGGTTTAAAAATCGTGAAAAAGGAGGAAAGAAATAATGAAAGGCACAATCCATAATCGCGAAGTATTTTTAAATCAAATTGCTGAACAGTTTGGCCGACCTAGAATTTCAAGTCCAATTGATGGACCAAAATGGAAATTTCAACCCCAATTTGAAGTGTTTAAAAATGCCACTCAGGATGAATTAGTGAATATTCTAAAAGAGCAATGTAATAAGATTCACACGAAGATCTACGAAACAAATACGAAGAATTTAGTATCTACACTAAATGAAATTGTCACTGGCTTTGGCGGAGGACCCATTGTGACTTGGAAGGATGAACGCTTTACCCAATGGGGTCTAGAGTCCTTGTTTAAGAAGGATTGGCCTGAACAAAATATTGAGGTGTATGAGTGGGATTTTTCTCAAGGAGAAGAAAATATTCATCAAGCGGAAAAAGCTAATGTTGGGATCACAATAAGTGAGATTACCTTAGCAGAATCTGGTACCGTGGTTTTGTTTACTGATGAAAATAAAGGAAGAACCGTCAGCTTCCTTCCAGCAACCTATATTGCACTAATTCCAAAAAGTTCGATTGTTCCAAGGATTACCCAGGCTGCCAAAAAAATGAGAGAAATTCACCAAAATGGTGGAAAAATAGCTTCATGCATCAATTTTATTTCAGGTCCGAGTAATTCAGCAGACATTGAACTAAATCTTGTTGTGGGTGTACATGGCCCAGTGAAGGCGTCCTATATTATTATTGAGGATTTATAAAAAGAGATCCGCTTCCATATTTTTGGAGGCGTTTTTTTGTTAGGTTTAATAGCACTTGTACACTCTGTTATATAACATGTATACACCTGTTGTATAATTAGAAAACTAATAAAAGTCTTGTTAATAAAAGGTTTTTTTCATAAAAAATAATGTGTTATAGAAAAAAATACAAAATGTTTAACATTTGTCACTGCTTTATATGTAAAGTTTGCATACAATATTTTTGGGGAAGTTATTATAACTACTTTAAAAAATAATTTTTTTGAATATAGGGAGGGAGACTATGTCAATTTTACCTAATAAAAATGACCTTGGTTTTTTTGAGATTCGTCTTGAATCTATCGGTGGCTTAGGAGCTAACTTGGCAGGAAAAATGCTTGCAGAAGCAGGTGTTTTAGGACTTGGATTAAACGGAATGAACTTTTCTTCTTACGGTTCTGAGAAAAAAGGATCACCAGTAAAAAGTTTCATTCGCTATTGTGAACCTGGAGTTGAAATCAGGGACCATAGTCCTATTGAACAACCACATGTTGTGGGTGTTTTCCATGAAGCGCTTTACAAAACAATTGATGTTGTAAGCGGTTTAAATGCAGATGGAATCGTTCTTGTAAACTCAACAAGAGAATTCGATGATATCAAAAAAGATTTAAAATTAGAATATGGAACATTGGCAATTGTTGATGCACTTAACATTGCAGTTGAAGAAAAAACAAAGGTTAATACCGCGATGCTTGGTGCGTTATATCGTATTTGTGATTTCTTGGATCCTGAGGAAATGAGAAAAGTTATTCGTAAAACATTCGAAAAGAAATATCCACATTTTGTTGAGCCAAATATCCGCACATTTGATCGAGGATATAATGAAGTTCAATTTAAAACATATGCGGTGCCAGAGGGTGCAGAAGGAAAAAGCTTCTTTCGTCCAGTCCCAAGCTTAGGATACTTAACACAAGAAATCGGCGGAGCAATGATCGCACAAGGTAACAGTATCTTAAAAGACCTAAGTGGATCAAGACAAGGCTTCCTTCCACAATTTGAACAAGAAAAATGTATCAACTGTGCAGCATGTGACAATGTTTGCCCAGATTTCTGTTTCGTTTGGGAACAGAAAGAAGATAAAAAAGGCAGAAAACAGATGTTCCTTAAAGGAATTGACTATCAATATTGCAAAGGTTGCCTAAAATGTGTTGAGGCATGTCCTACAGATGCTTTAAGTGATCTTCGTGAGATGATCGGATATGCTGACGAAAATCGCGTGAAACAAAACTTTCCTTATATAGCAGGAGGGAATGCATAATGTCAATTTTAGAAGATAAATTACCAACAGTGGGGACAGCTGAACAAGTTTCTACTTTTGAATCAGGAAATGAAATGGCTGCAATGGCGGCAGCACAAATTAACTATCATGTTATGGGATATTTCCCAATCACTCCTTCAACAGAAGTTGCGCAGTTTTTAGATCAAATGAAGACTCGTGGGGAACATGACATAAAACTTATTGCTGCAGACGGTGAGCATGGTGCAGCAGGTATTTGTTATGGTGCTTCCGTAACAGGTGCAAGGGTATTTAATGCAACAAGCGCAAACGGCTTTTTATATATGATTGAGCAGATGCCTGTTCAATCAGGAACTCGTTACCCAATGGTTATGAACCTAGTAACACGTGCAGTTAGTGGCCCGCTCGATATTAGAGGAGATCACTCTGACTTATACTATGGTCTAAATATTGGCTGGGTTATTTTAACTGCAAGTACTCCACAGGCTGTTTATGACATGAATATCATGGCATTAAAAATTGCGGAACATTCAAAGGTACGTCTTCCAGTTATTGTTGCATATGATGGATTCTTTACTTCCCATCAAAAACGTCGCGTAAATTATTTCAAGGATCGCAAAGTAGTTCAACAGTTTGTTGGCGAATGCCCAACAGATTACAATTTTGCTAGAGATCCAAAGAAACCAGTAACAATTGGTGCTCATATGGATGGTAACCAACTTATGAACAACCACTATCAACAATCTGAAGCATTATATGCTGCAGGAGAAGTGTTTAAAGAGGTTGCAGAAGAATATGCAAAATTATCTGGTCGTGAGTATCCAGTTCTAGATTTATATAAAATGGAAGATGCAGAAGTAGCTCTTTTCCTATTAAACTCTGCAGCTGAAAATGCTAAAGATGTAGTGGATAAACTACGTGAAAAAGGCATTAAAGCTGGTGTCATTAGCCCTAACATTATACGTCCATTCCCATCAAAAGAAATTGCTGAAGCCCTTAAGAATGTGAAATCATTGTTAATTGGTGAGCGCGCTGACTCTTACGGTGGAAATGGTGCAAACTTAACACATGAAGTGAAATCTGCCCTTCAATCTGCAGGAAATGCTGATACCATCGTTTTAAGCCGAGTATTTGGTCTTGGTGGTAAAGACTTCTATGCATCTGATGCAGAGGCATTCTTCCAAATGACTCTTGATGCAATGGAAAAAGGCTATGCTGAAAAACCATTTGATTACTACGGAATTGTTCCAGGGGATCCTGAAAAAGCACTTAAGCCAGTAATTGAGCCACAACATGGTGATGCATTTAAAACAGGCTTAATCAAGGTTGAAATGAATGAAGATACGAACAAATTAAATGTTAAGATTCCGCCTCTACGTGATCTAACAACTAAACCGAAACGTATTGCTTCAGGTCATGGTGCATGCCCAGGTTGTGGAATTTTTGGTGGCCTTGAATTATTCTTTAAAGGAATCGAAGGCGATATCGTTGTTCTTTTCCAAACAGGTTGTGCCTATGTAACAACAACAGCATACCCACATAGTTCTCATAAACAAACAATGATGCATAATTTGTTCCAAAATGGTGCAGCAACATTATCTGGTACATTAGAAGCATTCCTTGAATTGAAACGCCGTGGGGAAGTTAATGTTTCAGAAGATGCAACATATGTTATGGTTACTGGTGATGGCGGAATGGATATTGGTATGGGTTCTGCAATCGGTACTGCTCTTCGTGGTCATAAGCTAATCATGCTTGAATACGATAACGAAGGTTATATGAATACTGGCTCACAAATGTCTTATTCTACTCCATTTGCTCATATGACAAGTACAACTGGTGTAGGAAAAGCACAAAAAGGTAAGACATACCATCATAAGGATACGCCACAAATTATGGCATCTACGAACATTCCTTATGTATTTACGGGATCTGAAGCTTTCCCACAAGATTTAGTGAAAAAAGGTGCAAAAGCACAGTGGTATGCACAAAATGTTGGTACTGTTTACGGGAAAATCTTAATTACTTGCCCGCTTAACTGGAAATCTGATGATCGTTTCGGTACAGTCATCCTGGAGCAAGCTGTTAATTCATGCTTCTTCCCACTCTATGAAGTTGAGCAAGGTGTAACAACCATAACTTACAATCCAGAAGATAAAAACAAACGTGTTCCTCTTTCTGAATGGTTTAAGTATATGGGTAAAACTAAGCACTTATTAATAGAAGAAAACAAGCATTTATATGATGAGTTCGAAAATGAAGTTGAAAAGAGATGGACTAGACTTAAAGCAAAAAATGACCATCCAATGTTATAAGGAAGAAAAAAAGCAAGGTGTCAAAAGCACCTTGCTTTTTTTCTTCCTTTAGTAATCGCTTTTTCCAAAGAATAGGTTCTGTTATTATTCATTGTTGTTTTTCAAGTAGGTTGTGTGATTTCATAAGCGGAGAAATTCCGGTTAACTGCTCTAAATAAGACAAAATCCGAAGATTCGGACAATATAACCGAAAAAACTTCCTTAAACTAACCTTAATCAAGAAGGGGCATAAAAAATTTCGAAATGAATGGATATTGAATAACCAATCAAATTTTAAAAGTGCGAAAATTGTCAAAAACTCATGGGATTTATAAAAAATATTAAATAAAAAGTAGAAAAATAGAATT
>DATFAH010000362.1:0-2422 GCA_035254805.1 Caryophanales bacterium
ATTGCGCCAAAAGCGATTCCGGATGACGGAATTTTGGATATAACCATTGTCCATCATTTATCAAGAATAAAGCTCTTATTTGTTTTTATAAGTGTTTTCTGGGGTAAACATACCTATTTTAAAGAAGTAGAAATGTTAACAGGAAGAAAGATATCGATTGACTCACAAAGAAACCTTTTTGTTCATGCTGATGGGGAATTTATTGGATATACACCATTAAAGATTCAAGTTCAACCAAACTCATTAAGAGTGTTAACTCGAAGAAAAAGTGATAACAGAATGGAGTTAATGGAGGTGGAAATGGAATGACACCAATTGAGCGCCAATTCCTTGCCTATCTAGATGAGATGGAAGTCATTACAATCATTCTTCCCGAAACCTATCATAATGGTCAAGCTTCTGCCTTCCATCTAACTTCTCTGCTTCAAAAAATCCCATTAAAAATAAAGAAAAAAACACGGAATGGCCTTTACATGAAGTATACTTGCTGTTTATCAGAGGAAATCTCATTCCATAATACCTATTGGGTCGTCGATGAACATGGTAGAAAAACAGATCTCCAATTCGGTGCTGTAATTCGGACGGCTCGATTCGACGAAATGTTCTATTATGACGGTGATGATCTTGGGGTATGCTTTGAGGAAACTCAAACCCAATTCAAGCTTTGGGCTCCAATAGCTGCCCAAGTAGAACTAAAATTATACTCACCGAATGGCTCCCTGTATGAAGTTTATCAAATGAAAAGAGAAGCTAAAGGAATTTGGACAGTTCTTATTTGTCAAAATTTGGAGTACTCTCGTTATATTTTTCGCGTAAATGTAAACCAAAAGTGGCACGAAGCAATCGATCCGTATGCAATTGCAGTGACACCAAATGGGGAAATGGGTGTCATTGTGAATGGGAAGAAAACACGCAGGCCAAAACCAAAACTTCCGCCTTTTACACATCCAGTTGACGCCATCATTTATGAAACACATATTAGAGATTTTACGATTCATCCAAACAGCGGGGTGCTACATAAGGGACGATACATTGGCGCAGCAGAATTGAATACAATAGGAAAAAATGGTCAACTGACAGGATTATCCTACCTAAAAGAGTTAGGCATTACCCATATTGAATTTTTACCTTTACATGATTTTGCTGGTGTCGACGAACGAAAACCAAGAGGGGAATATAACTGGGGCTACAACCCCGTTCATTTTAATGTTCCAGACGGAAGTTATGCAACAGATCCTGCCGATCCCTATTCTCGAATCGTGGAATTAAAGCATTTAGTTGAACAGATCCATCATATGGGCTTGAGAGTAATCATGGATGTCGTTTATAACCATGTATATATCCGTGAACAATCCTCTTTTGAAAAAATCGTGCCAGGGTATTATTTTCGGCATAATGAACTTGGATTTCCATCAAATGGAACAGGTGTAGGGAATGATCTTGCGTCTGAACGAAAAATGGTGCAAAAATTTATTTTAGATTCGATCCGCTTTTGGGTTGAAGAGTACCATATAGATGGTTTCCGCTTTGATTTAATGGGAATTCTTGATGTGGATACGATGAATGCAATTCAAGCATTGTGTGAGCAGCTTTCGAAAGGAATCCTTCTTTTGGGGGAGGGGTGGAATTTACATACGCCGCTACCAGAGGGTCAAAAAGCTTCCCTAATGAATCAAGCGCAAATTCCTGGCATCGCTCAATTTAATGATTTTTTTCGGGATACGATTAAAGGGAGTACCTTCCAGTTGGATGAAAAGGGATATGCTTTTGGAAATGAGCATTATCTTGAGAATTCTAGAGAGGCTATGGCTGGAAGTGTGGGTACTTTTAAAAAAGAAATCGCTTTATTTAAGGAACCAACCCAGACAGTCAATTATGTGGAATGTCATGATAATCATACAATGTGGGATAAGCTGCTTACTTGTTTTCCAAGTGAGAAAGAATCCATTTTAAGAAAATATCATTTGCTTGCTACATGTATGGTGCTTTTAGCCCAAGGAATTCCTTTTTTACACAGTGGACAGGAATTTTTTCGGACTAAATACGGTGTCGGAAATAGCTACCGTTCTCCCGATTCGATTAACCAGCTCAACTGGGATCGAAAAGATAAATACATCGAAAATGTTCAATATATTAAAGGGATAATCGAAATCCGTAAAACCTTTGCTTGCTTCAGAATGAAAACTACAGAGGAAATTAGCTGTCATATGCTGGCCATTCCACTTCCATCCCCTTTACTTGGATACAAATATCATAATCCTTCGGACAGTTTTGATGAATTAAGGCTTTTGATTAACCCAACCTTGGAAAAGCATGAAGTTCAAATTCCACATGATGAATGGATTATTTTTGCCGATGAAAAGTCTGCATCGATTTCTCAAAATCGTAAATTAATCCAACCAGAAATAATAGTAGAACCAAT
>DATFAH010000363.1:0-2486 GCA_035254805.1 Caryophanales bacterium
AAAATCTCCTTTTTTCATTTATCACAATAATTAGAGAAACAACAAAAATAAATGGTCTGCTACCTATTAATTTATTAAACATTACTTTTTTAATTTAAAAACAATAAAATCAGGACATCTCAAATCTTCTTCAAATGAGGGATATTTTTTTAACATCTCCTGTGATGGCTTTGGTTCTACAATGCTTTCTAAGCGAAAACCGATTTTGATTAGTGTATTTATATAACTTGTTAAGGTTCTATGGAAGAACAATATTTTTTCTTTGTCACCTAAACGTTGTTCATACGCCCCTTCATAAAAATATTTATCTACATTCCAATGTAGTTTTTTTCCGTCTGTTGTTTTCTCCCAGCCACTTTCTGGCGTAACAAAACAAGGATGTAAAATGGAAAAAATAAAATAGCCCCCAAAAACTAATAGCCGATACATTTCTTGAAAGGCCTTTTCGTAATCTGCAAGGTCTTGAATAACCATATTGGATACAATTAAATCGAAACTTTTATCTTCTAAAAACTCCAGTTCCTCACAATTACCTTGCCGATAATCAACAAACAAATCTTTAGAAGTTCTTTCTTTAGCAATTTCAATCATTCTCGGTGAAAAATCCACAGCCGTTACAGCCGCTCCAGATTTGGCTAATATTCTACTTAAATATCCTTCACCACAACCAGCATCTAAAACTTTTTTATTCATTACTGTCTCCATTAAGGAAAACAGAGCAGGGTTTAAAAATACTTCTTTATGGATATCTCCTTGTTCGGAATGATTTGCAGCATATGCATCAGCAAATCTGTCCCACCTTTTTATTGCCTCATCCGTGCCAACATTTTGATTCATATTTACCTCCAAGCTTGTACAGAACTTGTGCTCTAACTACGAAATTAAGCTGGGATGGAATTTCATATCTCCTATTCCACTCCCGATTCTTTTTTGTTAAAAATAGCTCATTACTGCATAATCTATCCATTTTTATTTCCATAATTGTTCACAAGTTATTTTATTGCTTTCATTTTTCAAAAGAAATACATCAGGATTACTAAGATTTTGCCAATCATCAAATCCAAAGTCTTTATTAAAGTACATTAATAGTAAAGACATTAAATTTCCATGTGTAACAATGATTGTATTTTTAGTTTCACCGTTAAAAATGCCCTCTACTACATCTACTATTCGTTTCATTGCTTCATGACTGGTTTCTCCACCTTCAAATTTCAGTTCTAAATCATCAAATGTTTGTTTTAGTTTTTCAAACCAATCAGAAAAATTTTCAGTGCTTAGCACTCGTTCTGTTAATTGTCTATCAATCTCTATCTCAACATTTAATCGCTTTGCAAGTGGCTGTATAGATTGAATAGCACGCTTATAGGGGCTTGCAATGATACGGTCAATTTTTATATTAGAAAAAAATCCAGCTAGATCTAACACCTGTTTTATACCACTATCTGTAAGTTGTGCTTCAGATGGTTGTCCTTCAGCCTCACAATGCCTAATAATATAAATTTTCTTCAACAATACCACTCCAATAATATGTGCATGTTTTAAATCAATCAGCAGTTTTTTAATTTCTCTCTTTTATTTTCAGGCTGTTTCAGCCAATAACGAACTCCTTTACCAGCTAAAGGTTCATCATTATACCTTGGTATAACGTGAAGATGACAATGGAAAATTGTTTGATTTGAAACCTCCCCAACATTCCAGCCAAGTGTATACCCATCTGGAGAAAATTCTTCATCAAGATATTTTTTAACACTTTGTAAAAGTTGATATGTATCGTTCCACTCTTCTTTAGTTAGTTCAAAAACGGTGGTTCTATGTTTTTTCGGGATGATTAGACCACAGCCTTCTAATATATCCTGTTGGTTATTGTGCTGTAAAAAATAACAAGTCTTATTTTCAAAAACAATATTTTGTTCATTATCTTTTTCTGGGTTACAAAAAGGGCAATTTACATCGTAATCCATTGTTACCTCCGCGAATTAGAGAATATTCTGATTATATTAGATAAGAATATCTCTTGTTAGTCTAACTTGACACCATAGTTCAAAAGCCGCCGGGTGGCAACTATAATCCATTAGTTATTCTTTATCTTAAATTCTGCAAGGAATTGATTAAAATCGCTTATATTACTATATAATTCATCTGGTTGAACACTAAACTCTATTGTCTGGTAATTTGGCAGCCATTGCACGCCAATGGTATGGATATTTGCTTGTTTACCAGCTAATATATCAGCATCGCTATCTCCGATGAAAATAGCTTCATTGTTGGAAACGTTTAGCTGTTCTAATGCTTTATTTATTCCCTCAGGATGTGGCTTTGGTGATTCTACATCATCCCCAGTGATAATGACATCAAAAAAGTGAGTCATCTCAAGGCGTTTTAATGAGAGATCAAGACTTCTCCTTGCCTTTCCAGTAACAATCCCTAATTTATATCCATCATTTTTCAATCTCTTTAATAAATTATTTATTTCTTCATTTTTTTGA
>DATFAH010000364.1:0-2631 GCA_035254805.1 Caryophanales bacterium
GAGAAAAATCAAGATTTATGTGGGGAGGCAATCGGGCAGCTTGATGAGTATTTTAAGGGAAAAAGAAAGGAATTTGATTTGCCCTTATCAATTGAAGGCACGGACTTTAGGATGAAGGTTTGGGAGCAATTGCAAAGGATTCCGTATGGCGAAGTGAGAAGTTATGCTGAATTAGCTGAAATGATTGGAAACCCGAAAGCAGTAAGAGCTGTTGGACAGGCAAACAAGGCCAATCAAGTTCCGATTATCATTCCTTGTCATAGAGTCATTGGGAAGAGTGGAAAGCTTGTTGGCTTTGCGGGAGACCGAACCCCTTTTCAGAAAAAACTGCTTGAAGCAGAAGGATTTAAGATTGAATAATAAAGTAAGCTGTCAAATGGGTGCTGTTTTTCCTAGTTGGCAGTTTTTTATTTTAATCTGGATCAAACCACATAAACACTCTATTTTAGCCTAAAGATATTATGTGTATAAAAAATGCTTCATATTTTCTATTAAGTTGTGATAAAATCATTCGGTAATTCAACTTATTTGTAGTGGGTGAAATGTAATGCTTTCTTCTATTAAGAGATTATTAATAGGTCGTCCGTTAAAATCAACAGAATTGGGCGAGCAAAAACTAAATATCCTAAAAGCACTGGCAATTTTGTCATCAGATGCTTTATCCTCTGTTGCATATGGAACAGAACAAATTCTACTCGTTTTGGCTACCGTGGGTGCTATCGCTTATTGGTATTCGGTCCCGATTGCGGTAGGGGTATTATTTTTATTAGCGGCTCTTATCCTCTCTTATCGACAAATTATTTTCTCCTACCCACAAGGGGGAGGGGCGTATGTCGTTTCAAAAGAGAATTTAGGTGTGACTCCTGGTTTAATTGCCGGAGGATCCTTGCTCGTGGATTATATTTTAACTGTTGCGGTAAGTGTGTCTGCAGGTACAGATGCGATTACCTCTGCCTTTCCAGTCCTCCATGAACATACGGTGCTAATTGCCTGTTTACTTGTCGTGTTTATCACCATATTGAATCTTCGTGGAATCACTGAGTCTGCATCGATACTGGCATATCCAGTATATTTATTTGTCATTGCCCTTTTTCTGTTAATAGGAGTAGGGATATTTAAAATCATAACAGGAGATATTCCACATAGTGCGCATACAGCTATTGGCACACCGGTGACAGGCATTACTTTGTTCCTGTTATTACGCGCATTTGCTTCAGGGTGTTCAGCTTTGACTGGAGTAGAGGCAATCTCCAATGCGATTCCAAATTTTAAAAATCCTGCCCCGAATAATGCAGCAAAGACGCTCATCTTAATGGGCTCCCTTTTAGCGCTATTATTTTCAGGAATTACGATTTTAGCTTATTTTTACGGTATTTCTCCAAAGGTAGAAGAAACGGTAATTTCTCAAATTGCGGGCCAAACATTTGGACGCAGCTATGTTTACTTTTTTATACAAGGAGCAACTGCACTCATCTTAGTCCTTGCTGCAAATACGGGGTATTCGGCGTTCCCGTTATTAGCCTTTAGTCTTGCAAAAGATAAATTTATGCCAAGAATGTTTTTAATTAGGGGAGATCGTTTAGGGTACTCAAACGGCATTGTTTCCTTAGGGATAGCTTCGATTCTATTGATCATTGCCTTTAAAGGGCAAACAGAACACCTTATCCCACTTTATGCAGTGGGGGTATTTATCCCGTTCACATTGTCGCAAACAGGGATGATTTTAAAATGGCTTCGGGAAAAATCAGCTGGATGGATTGCAAAACTAAGTGCAAATCTTATTGGAGCTGTGATTACATTAACCGTGTTAATCATCTTTTTCGTTACAAAATTTCCTCAGGTCTGGTTTGTGTTTATCTTTTTACCATTAATTGTTTTATTATTTTATCGAATAAACCTTCACTATGAAGCAGTGGGTGAACAATTAAGAACGTATTCTGAAACACCTGCCATTCCAGTAGAAGGAAATGTTATCATTGTTCCTGTTGCTGGAATCACAAGGGTAGTAGAGAACTCTGTTAATTATGCAAAATCGTTAACAGATCAAGTGTTAGCGGTTTACGTTTCATTTGACCGAGAGGATGAAAAACGCTTCGAGGAAAAATGGAGTAACTGGCAGCCGGACGTACGGCTTGTTACCCTTCAGTCTCATTATCGAAGCATTTTACAGCCGTTATCAAAATTTATCGATACAGTTGAACATAAAGCGAGTGAGTCGAACTATCGGGTTACAGTACTTATTCCACAATTTATTCCGAAAAAAAGCTGGCATAACATCCTGCATAACCAATCAAGCGTATTAATTCGTGCCTATCTCATTTTTAAAAAGAATGTTATTGTTGCCACATTGCCATATCATTTTAAAAAATAGGCTTTGTTATTATTCGTTGTTGATATTCACGGAGATATGCGAATGCATAAGGGGAGAATTTCCCCCTAATGTATAAAGTGGGGCCTTTAGAAACAGAAATAAGGGGAAAAATTCCTCTTAACTGCTCAAAAAAAGGCAAAATTCAAGGATTTGAATTATATAAGAGGAAAAACTCCACTTAATTTCAGGGAAATACGGGTATTTCCAAATTTAAAGGGAATTTTTCCTCTTATTTTTCAAACACAAAGAAATCAACATTC
>DATFAH010000365.1:0-3170 GCA_035254805.1 Caryophanales bacterium
CGATGGGATTATGGTATACATATCAAGTATATCCACCATATATATCAGGACATTGGATTGATGTATTCACATTTTTAGTCTTGATATCCCTAGTTGCTTCTGTGCCAATGGTCATCAACAACATTCCTATTTTTTCAATACAATGGATTTCTATGGCAACCTTCCTTAGTTTTGGGCTATTTGTGGAAATGTTGTTTGCCCAAGTGGTGATTATGATTGTACTTTTCCGAATTCGAATTCAAAAAGAACAATTCTTTCGTATTCCAATGAATTCGATCATGTTCTTTTTCGTTTCGCTAGGAAGCGGCGCGGCTTATTACTCCTTTGGAGGACAAACTGGAAGTGAAATCGTTCATGGACATCTCTCCCTAATGTTAGCTGCTGTCTATGTTATTTTTAATTTTATCTTTAACCAAGTGCTAATCTTATTTATTCAATATATCGTTTATCGAGATACAGGTTCCTTTTTTGGAAAAAGCTTAGCTTGGGAAACGGTAATCTCTTTTATTACCTTCCCCCTCGGTTTTATTTTGTATATTCTTTATACTCAAATTGGTCTATTGGGGCTGTTAATAGTTGGAATACCATTTGCTAGTCTTTTGCTTATTCTTAAGCTCTATTACTCTAGCGGAAATATTAATGAAAATTTGCAAAAAGCAGCAGAAATCGGCCACCAGTTGGCAGAAAAGCTAAATATAAATGATGTGATCGGTCTATTCCTTCAAAAATTAAGCGAAATGCTTCCGGTTGACTATGCCTATATTCTTGATGTTGTTGAAAATAAGGAACTTCATGTGATTCGCAGGATTGAGTTAGGAGAGGTTTTACCAAACGATATAGAACCATTGAAAAAAAATGAAGGATTAGGCGGCATGGTTTGGGCCCAAAATAAAGCAGCCTTATATAAATTGAAAAAAGACTGGAAAAAGATTATTAGCGGTTATTTCCCCAATGATGCTGAAAGTGTTTTAAGCGTCCCGATTGTTAGAAATAATAAAGTGGTCGGGGTTTTATTTCTTGCTTGTAAACGAAAAGGGGCATATGAAAAAGCTCAGCTAATGATTGTTGATATTCTCTGTTCGCATTTTGCCGTTGCAATTGAAAATGCACGGCATTACGAAGAAGCAAAAATGCATAGTGAACATTGTGCCATGACCCAATTATATAATTATCGATATTTTGAAAAAAAACTTTCAGCTGAATTTGATAAACTTCATCAGCTTGAGCGGAAAAGTTTATCTTTAATTATGCTCGACCTTGACCATTTTAAAGATATCAATGATACATTTGGTCACGAGAGCGGCAACGAAGTTCTCCGTGAACTTGCAAACAGATTAAAACTGCTTGTCGGAGGCAGAGGAACGGTTGCACGATATGGTGGAGAGGAATTTGTTATTCTTTTACCTAATTCTAAAAAGAATGAAGCGATGCAAATGGCAGAGTTAGTAAGACAAACCATTGCCAACAGACCTTTTTCGTTAAAACAGCATATTGGTCAGGAACAGCTTGATATCCATATCACTGTAACAGCGTCAATTGGAGTTTCTACAGCACCAGAGGATGCAGATGATTCCCTCACCTTAATTCGCCATGCCGACAGGGCTTTATACGTAGGAGCGAAACGGGCAGGCAGGAATCGAGTTGCAGATTATTCGTCATGTTAATAAATGACGAATGAAAAGGGTTGATTCGAAAAATGAATCAACCCTTTAATATTGAACGGTTGTTCCTCCGTCCATATCAATTGACCAATCCCTGCTAGGCGGTTTACTGCATTTGTTTTGCGTAATGGGGTAATTGATCAGCTTATCATTGGCATCTACTAAGTAGGTATTTCCGTAAACGCAAAAAGAATATGGGTTGCCATTTGGAAAAATGATAGCCTTCTGGAATATTGCATCTCCATTAATTGTAATATTAGCAGAACCTTGAAAGGTTAGTTCCTGGGAAAAAAATGCATCGCCTTTAATAATTAAAGAACGATTACCTTGAATGTGAATGGGCTGCATAAAATAAGTGGATGTATTATAATTTGCAATTTTATTCTTTCCTTGCAGTTCAATTACATTATTCTCAGTTGTTAAATAACTGCTTGGCAATGGTTTTGTTTGACCAACCCGGGTAGACTGCGATGTGCTTTTTTGAATCGTAATGGTGCCTGTTATAATTACCGTTTCCTTTTCTGCAAATCCTTTACTCGTAAATGTAACCGTGAACAATCCTGAAACAAGTGCTAAATTAGCATAGTTAATTTCAAATTTATTTTCGTTTTCTACTGTATTTTTTAGGATAGGTTGAACACTAAGCCTAGTTCTTAGATCATTTTCAAAGGACTCATTAAATTTCTGGGTGATTTGGGCTTCTGTTGCACTCGGATATGTTTTTAAATAATCTGTTACCTTCTGATTTGCTACTGTGTTTGAAGAAGTGACCAATTTATTCACCACAGATTGATAATAGGTGATTCCCATTTCGGCGAGATCAGTAGCTGTATTACGGTTATCGGATTTGTTAAATTGCATTCGTGTGGAGACAGCCATTCCGCTTAAAGACATGGCCAAAATAAAAATAACCGAAATGATAATCATGACAAGAATGAGACTATACCCTTTTTCATTTTTAATCGCTCACACCACCTTAATAGCGTTTAATAATCGTGTTAATATCGTATGATTGTCCTTGTTTCGAAATAAGTGTGATAGAAATATCTAATGGAATAGATGAATTAATTTCCGCTATACCTGAAAAATCTCCATTATTTATTTTGATCACGATATCGATATGATCTGGCTCTAATTGATTTGTGGCTGAAGTAGCGCCAATATATGCCTTTTTAGTATTTGGATCATAGGATAACAAGTATTTGTTTTGTTTTTGATGATAGTTTTTAATAGTATTAATGATAATATTGGCTTCCTGTTCCAAATCCACTCTACTGGCTATTTTATGATAATTTTTATTTATTCCGATAAAAACCCCAAAAATGATTGATCCTATAATAAAAAGAATAGAGATGGCAGCTAATAGCTCAACCATTGTCAATCCGCTTTCTTTCTTCATAGCTACTCACCTTCGAATATAAGTATATGTCTTTGAATTATTACTTGGATCATTTAAATCTTTTACGGTTATTTTGAATTGAATTAGATTTTCGGAGCTGTTATTGGTAA
>DATFAH010000366.1:0-11026 GCA_035254805.1 Caryophanales bacterium
GTTCATAATATAATTGAAACCCATCGAAGTAGGCATTGTTTTGATTATGATAATATAATCCATAAATAGTCACACTGGTATAGTCGCTATCTGCCGTTGCGTTTCCTGATACATATTGCCAATCAGATGAATCTTCATTGAAAGGAATAACGGTCCATTGTGTGGTCCCATCGGTTCTTCTGATTCCAAGATCAAGGGCAAAATACCGATTGGAATAGCTTACTGGGACTGTATCTCCCTTCGCCCAACCGCCAATCGTAAATTTATCTCCTTTTTTCCCTTTTGCATTAATATTTTGATAGATATTTCTATTTTCATTAGCCTCACCAGACATTCCAAATACCTTACTGTCCATATAGGAAGGACCGCCGCTAACATTGGTATAGATATTGGTTGAGGCACTTCCTGTCGTTTGCCTCCAATAAGAAGGAATCCCAGATCCATACGTAAAATCCGCATTTTCCACTAAGTTATAGCGGTTGGGGATCTTTCCTGCCTCAAGTTGTAAGGCATCAAAATAGGCTGTTCCAGTCTCCTCTATGATCCCTGTCCGGACAAGAACACTGGTTGATGCAGCATCAGAAGGAAGAGTAAACGTCACATCCATCCGCTGCCAATCATTTGTCCCATTAACCTTGTTGGACTCTACAGTGATCCAAGTCCCACTAGAATTTTGATAATTGATGAATAGGGCTGCACCTTTATTATTCGTGTTAGAAATTCCATTAGTTTTGACATATCCAGAAAAGGTATACGTTTTTCCTTTTATTAAAGAAACAGATTGATTAAATAAGTGTCGACTGATATTATTTGTTTTTTGAATTTTTAAAGATTGATTCCCACTATAAGCGTCTTCTGTCGTAATAGATGTTGTTGCTGTGGAACTCCCCCAATAATCGGTAGTCCAAGTATTATCACTTACTTCCACATTGTGATTAAGCAACAGATTGATTGTTGTTCGTTGAAGCTTGGATGCAGCGGAAAGCTTGTTCACATTGGAACCACTCGTATTATATTTCATGTACTGGGCGTTTCCATCTGCATCCTTCATGCTAACGGTATTTCCACTATCATTAAATTGGTAGATTTCTTTTCTTCCAACATTATCGACAAATGAAGTTGTATTGTTTCCATAGGTAAATTGCAAGGATTGCCCATTCGTTACTACTTGGTTGCTATCAATGCTCGATTCTGTTGCCTGTTTAACACGATACGGAGCATTTGGATAATACGTATAGTTGATTCGATATCCATCAAAATTCTTTGCCTCTGTTAAGTTGTGATTGGAATCATAGGTGTATTTACTGTATTTCCCATCTGGATAGGTGATTTTCGTTAAATCTTGCCCTGTATAAGAAAAGGATGTAATTCGCCCACTTGGGTCAATTATTTGAAGTAAATAATTGGTAGTAGGGTCTCGTTTTAGAAGGGTGATTCTTCCTGCCCCATCAATAACACGTGTTAAATAGGCACCCCCATAATTCAGAGTATCCGTATTTCCATTATTATCTTTTATCAAATATAGAAATCCGCCAGAGGTAAAACTCAATTGGTTTCCTGATTTATCTTTTACTTTGTATTTTTCAAGGCTTGAAGACGAATCAATGGTCATGGTCAAATCTAATCCCGATTCATCTTTATAAAGATTAGAAGAAGAATCAAAGTCAAAATAGTGTTTCGTTCCATCTTCATCTGTGTAATAATATTGATCTAGCGTACTATCAAGGTCTACCCTTTGACTTAGGTTTAATCTCCAACCGGGGCCATGTTTATTATCGATTAATCGCTCCGTACTGTTATACACATGTGAAATGGAGATAGGCATTCTCGTTCCATTCATACTTAAATCATCATGTGTGAATACAAGGTTTCCTGAGTAATCGTTTACATATCCTGTTCCAGCACGGCCTACATCTTGTGAATGATACGTCCAATAATCCTCTAACCCAGTATTATTAAGATAATCAAATATGGCAATAGGTCGATATCCTGCATAGGTGCCGGAAACATCAGATGAATAAAATTCCGTATAATTCCCTGATTCATCATTTGCCTTTAACATGAGACCATAGTTTTGTTGGCTTGTATACCATTGTTTTGCAATATTTGTAATATCCCACGTAAAATCGGTATTCACACTACCTTGAACCATTTGATAGTCTTGTACTTTACTTGATTCAAAGGCTGGCTTTGTATTCCAGGTTATGGTGTTTGTATCCCAATTTTGCGTTACTTTATGAATATCTACTTGGCTTGCAGCTGATTTAGCACTAAATAGTGATAAATCAAGTGTTGCTTTTGTAATGACATTGGCTGACGAAATGGTTGGTAAATTAAATTTAATAAATGTTTGATTAACACCCGAAGTGGAACCTTTTCCCACCTTTAACATGTCACTCAATAGGTAATTTGTTGTTGGATAATTTTGAGAAACATGATTATCCAATATATCTGATGGATCTAAAGATGTTTCTACGGTTGGATCAATAACAACTGGATATTTGCGATCCGGGGATTGTAACCAATTAAAGTCTGGTTTCATGATGACTTGATAGCCATTCCCATCGGATTGTAAGTCTAAGGTGATGGAAGTCGATTCTTCCCCATTTTGATCGTACATATATGGTGCACGAACGGTAAATATTTTTTGGGCAGGTTCACTATCACTATAAAAATATATGGTATTTTCTTTTAACTCAGCTTTTAGTTTTTTAGTAGTGTAATGAAAAGAATATTGCTCTATTGTTGGTACTTCTTTTAAAATGAGGTTTTCTTTAATCTCACCTGAAATTAATTTGTATTGTAAATCCGTATTAGGAAAAACATCAGGATAAGTTACAGAAGAGATAATCTTTTGCAGTGTCCTCTTCTTTTCTTTTTCTGTAAAGTTATCATATCCTGGTATAGAAATTTTATCTTGGACAACCTGTGCATCCTGAATTTGATCAAGATTCCAGCCTAATAAATAATCTCCACTTTTTATGGTAACTAGATCTTTTGTATTCGTTTTTTTTGCAAAATATACTTTAAATTTATTGTCCTTATTCCCCAATACATTATCTTTTGTGTCGGAATTGGTTGTTTCATTTAAGGAATTGTCTATATCTTCCCATTTTCCATTTTTTAAATAATGGACAGGAAAAGGATAGATATCTGCTTCGGAGGTATGATCATCTAAGAGAAAATGTTTAACGTTTTTCTCACGCTTACCGATATCCTCACCGACAATTTTTTTATTTACTGTTACTTTTGGAGGCAGCTGCGGTTCTTCCGAATTTGGAGAAGCGCCACTAGCAGCAGTTGCTTGAAAAGGTACTAAAGAAAATAGCATTACTAGAATTGTTAATATAGTTAAAGGCTTCTTCATTATTCAACCTCTATTCTTTAATTGTAATTTTCTGAATTTTTATTTTAAATACTTTAAATTATGTATTTTCTCCCCGCCTTGTAAATAAAATTAATTCCTCATATACCAATTCTACTATTTCGTTTCGACAAAAAACAACATAATTTTCACGTTATTCCTGAATTATTCATAACTTTTTTAAGGCCGCGTATTTACTTGGGAATCAATTGCATTTTCTTTATATTTTAACGGAAAAATGGTCATTTCACTTGATGATGTAAATCTTGCCAAAATTAAGGAGATGAAAATAGCTATTTTAGGCAGACTACTCCCTTGATAGGTAAAATATTTTTTGAAATTCCCACTTAATCAACTTTGAACTATTCTATTTGTAGCGTCTGAATTCTACTAAGCACTTTCCAAAAGAATTCCTGATAGACGAAACTAGAAGACAATTTAAAGTAGAGAGATCATCCCGGCTTTACTAATTTACTAGCTACCTTTATGATCACGTTTGTGTCCGTGGTAAGTTTTGATACTACGTCAAGATAGTAGACACAGATTGGATCCGCTTAGAGTTGTAGAAGAACTCGATGTACTCAAACAACGATTTCTTAGCTTCTTCTCGCGTCCTGTACTTCGTTTGATAAAAGAGCTCACGCTTAAGAATACTGTGAAAGGATTCTATACAAGTATTGTCGTAACAGTTCCATAAAAGGATTTGTTGATTAAATTTTACTATCACTTTTTCAGTTTACTTTCAGAGTGCCAGACTAAACTGCCAATATAAAGATCTAAGGAGGCATTCATGTGCTCAAAAAACGGAAAAAATTCATGATTATTCTAACAATCATCTTAACGGGATTTTTGTTTGCAACTGGTGTTTTTGCCGATGATGATGATGATGACTATGAAGAAGATGATGAGAAACATGAGTATTATCAAGAGTCAGATGATGATGATTGGGAACGGCAACAACCGAAAATTTCTATGAAGCAACAAAGTGAATATTGGAATATTTGGTCAAGACAACCTCGTAACGATCAAAATAATCCATTGCCCATTTTAGAGCCGGCTGCACTCCCTGTCATCGCTAATCAAAACGAATCAAGTATTTACTTTATACCCAAGGAAGGTCAGTTATTGGTTTCGGGCGAAGCTATAGCTGAATTTTTAGGGGCTCAAGCAAAGTTCTATCCTCAAAGTAAAATTTTAATTTTAACAAAAGGGAATAATGAAATCATTGTCAAGGCAGAGACAAATGCAGCATTTGAAAATAGGGTTAAAACCCCTATGCCGGTTCAGGCTGCCTACTATGAAACCTCCGTTTATCTTCCTGTTTCCGTTGCCGCAAATGCACTCGGATATCGTGTTTCATGGGATGCAAATAAAAAGGCATTGATATTTGAATCTATTTAAAAGGAGAGTAAAACCGATGGCAAAATCAAATAAATCAAAGTGGATTCTTGGGGTTACAGGTACTGCTCTTTCTGCATTTGTTATTAGCCAAATTGTAGATAACCAGAAGGCCCCATTGATTCCAAATGTTCAAACTAAAATAACGGATACAATGACGAAACAGGAAAAGGAGTTAGTTCAACTTGATTGGTCCAATTATTCCATAAATGGAATGGAGGTTTCAAAAGGAGCGATGCAAAGTGATAGAAGAACCCAAAGATCGTAATCTTTTAGAAACATTGTCTTTTGAGGCCATGAACACTACTTTCTACTTTGCTTTAACTAACTGTAAAATTCCAAATTGGAAGGAAGTCATCCAAGAGTGGGTCCGTTATGTGGAAAAAGAGTGGTCGCGTTTTTCTTCAGACAATGAGTTAGCACGTATAAACCAATTACCTATCAATCAGGAGATGCTTGTCTCTCCACCTCTGTTTGATGTTTTTCAAACAGCCGAGCACTATAGGCAAAGGACGAATGGATTCTTTTCACCATATTTATTACGGCAAATGCAGTATCATGGTTATGATGAATCCTTTCCCTTTTATTCTAAAAATCTGGAAATGAAACACATCCCAAACATTTATGACAAAGACACTCCCCCATTCTCATTTGATCATAAAACCACATCGATCAAACGATTAACGGAAGGGCAAATTGATCTAGGAGGAATTGCAAAAGGATACACAGTAGAAGCTGCAGCAAGATGGCTGAAGAATGAGGGGGGAGCAAGAGCAGGAATGGCAGATGGTGGAGGAGATTTAACCGTTTGGTCTGATGAGGATAGACAATGGAATATCGGCATTGCCCATCCATATCAAAAGGATGTGGAAATTGCACAGTTTCGTTTAAAAAATGGGAGTGTTGCAACATCAAATGTAATCTATCGCAGCTGGACACAAGGAAAGAAACTGAAACATCATATTTTAAATGGGAGAACTGGGCAGCCGACAGAAAGTTCTATTATTCAAGCAACTGTTATTTCAGATAACTGCCTTGATGCAGAAGTAGGAGCAAAACTGTGTTTCATAGAACAAGAAATGAATATTAAAAACGAACTAAAGAACTTAAATCCTGCTTGTTCCTTTCTTCTTGTGAATAAAAATGGAGAAATAATGGATGGTTGTTTGGAGGAATCTAAATGAATGAATATTATTCAGTTTGGTCCTTCATCCGTGTGTCCGGATTTTTGGCTTTTTACTTTATGAGTTTCTCTCTTTCCATCGGATTGTTAAATTCCCTATCGATCATGAAGAAAAAGAAAGCTCTGTTTTTGACACTGCATCAAACAAGTGGATGGTATGGACTGCTTACAATCATTTTCCATATGGTGTTAATTTGGCAAGATCGATATGTTCCTTATTCTTTAGGTGAACTTTTCATTCCTTTTTATTCCCAAAATGAGCCAATTTATTCTGGACTAGGCACCTTGTCGTTTTACTTGTTTTTCTTGGTGGTAGTGTCATCAGATTTTATTAAGAAATTAGGTCTAAGAATATGGAAAAAAATTCATTATTTGGTAATTCCCGCTTGGGTTCTCATGCTTATTCACGGATTTGCGATTGGAACAGATTCATCTGAACCTTGGGCTTTAGTGATCTATTTAGTAGGCAGCTCTATTGTCATCGCTCTTTTAGTAATCGTAATGATTAAATCGATTTTTTTGCGTGAGTCATCAGTACGGCGTTCAGAATAAGCGAGGCATCCTTTTTAGGATGCCTCCTTATTTTCCCGCTCAAAGATTACCGTAAAAAGACTTCCCTTCTCCTTATGACTGCTAGCGTAAATTTCTCCTCCATGAGCTGTTACAATCGTTTTTGCAATGGAAAGACCCAAGCCAGCCCCACCTTTTTCCCTTGCAAAATCAGCACGGTAAAAACGGTCAAATATATGTGGAAGATCATGAGGAGATATACCGCAACCCGTATCCTTAAGCGTGATAATAATTTTTTCCGTTTTTAAAGTTAAAGAAACTGTGATCGTTCCTTCCTTTGTATAGCGAAGAGCATTATCCAACAGGATATAAAATAATTGCTGGATTCTTACTTCATCACAAGTAAAATAAATTTCACTCTGAATAATTTGATTAAATTGGATTGTATTCGGTATGATTCTTGAAAATCTAATTGAAAGAGAAGCAAATAGATCGGATAAGTTAATTTTTTTCATCTCATATAGTAACTGGTTTCGATCATTTCTTGCTAAAAATAATAAATGGTTAATAAGGCCCTTCATAAGACTCACTTCTGTTTTTGCGTCTTGAAGGACTTCTTTTCCAAATGGGCTTAAATTGTCTTTTTCTTCTTTCATTAATAAATCAATGGAGCTATAAAAAATACTTAGCGGTGTTCTCAACTCATGTGAAGCATCGGAGACAAATTGCTCTTGTTTATGAAAGGCATTTTTTATTGGTTTAATCACTTGCCCGGCAAAATAATTTCCTAAAAATGCATATACAAGACTAAAAAGCAGTGTCAAAACTATGAGGGTCCACGCAATTTTTTGAATGAGGTGTTTTTCGCCTGTTATGTCCATGCCAAGGATAACAAATCCATGTGTATATTCATTAATCTTTAACGGTTTTTTTATTAATATAAGATGATTTTGTTTAAAATCAGCCCTTTTTGTAAATGAATCTACATTATTTGTTTTTTCATTTTGTTCAATCCAGCTATATAGATATTGGATAGTTTCTTTTCCATAAACAAACTCACCCTGTTGATTAAAAACATAGTAAAACATGGTTTGGTTTGGATCATACTTTAAGCGAAGGCGTTCATTTTCATATAAATCTTCAATGAAATCTGATTTTTCCTCTTTAAAATATAATAATAATTCGCCTGCTTCTTTATCGTTAATTTCGCGTGAAATAAGATAATACAGTAGTCCGATGAATATAATTAGTAAACAAAGTAATGATAACGTAAATAAAATAGTTAGTTTTGTTTTTACTTGGTTAAACATTAGTACGTCTCACTTTATATCCAACCCCTCGAATATTTTGAATAAATGAAGGGGCATCAGGTTCATCAATTTTTTTCCTTACGAGTTTGACCAAAGCATCCAGTGCATTATTGGATACTTCTGTATCATATCCCCAAAGTTTTTCAAACAATAGCTCTCTCGTTATAACCTGATTGCAGTTTCGCATTAATAATTCCAGAAGTTGGAATTCCTTCTTTGAAAAGTCGATTTTAATATCATTTTTCGTAAACTCATGGGTGTTAAGGTTAATGGTAAATAAATCAATCGTAATGATCTCTTCAAACATTTTTTCTTTTCTGCGGCTAATGGCCCGAATGCGTGCTAATAGCTCATTAAATTCAAACGGCTTGACGATATAATCATCTGCCCCAGAATCCAATCCTGAAACTATGTCTTTATTTCCATCCTTGGCAGTCACAAATAAAATTCCGCTTTTAATCCCTTTTTCACGTAGCCTTTTACAAACAGACAGCCCAGTTTCCTTTGGTAACATCCAGTCCAAAATTATGACATCATAAAAAGAGAGGAAGGCATGTTCATAAGCATCCTTGCCAGTTTTAACCCAATCTACAAGATGAAATTCCTTCATTAACATGTGGATCATCAGCTTCCCCAGCCGAACATCATCCTCAGCCAGTAAAATTCGCATCTTTACTGCTCCTTTCGCAAATTTCTTTTATTATGATTTTAGCAATGTTTTCTGAAAAAAGAGTGAAAAAATCAAGAATAGATAATTTGGCGGAGGCTTTCTTTATCCAAAATCAAAATTCGGCGATGACCAATCAGTTTGATCCAGCCCTGTTCTTGGAAGGCTGTCAATTTTCGGCTTAATGTTTCTTTAGTAGTACCGATAAAAGAGGCTAAGTCTTGTTTACTTATGGAAAGAGCCAGCTCAATTTCTCCGTTTTCGTTATTTTCTTTGTCTCCTACTATTTTAAGAAGATATCTTGCAATCCTTTGCTCAACATTTTGGATCCCTAACTGCTCAATCAAATCTTCAGCCTCATCAAATTTTTTTGTATATTCTTCAAGGATTTTAATAGCAATAGTAGGTATTTTTAAGACTAGCTTTTTTATATCCTTACCACGTATAAGGCAAATATCAGTTTCCTTTAGTGCTTCGGCAGTGCTTTTTTGAATTGATTGTCCAAATAATGACAGCTCCCCGGTAAAATCACCAGGCTCGAGAATCTGCAAAATCTGTTCTTTCCCTGAAATGGATAATCTAGAGATTTTTACTTTCCCTTTATGAACAATATATAAATTTTCGGATAGTTCATTCGTTGAGAAAATGATTTCCCCTTTTTGAAACCTTTTGCTTACTGCTAGAAAAGATATTTCCGTTTTTTCCCTATCATTCAACTGGTTGAAAATTGGAACTTGTTCAATACATATCTTACGTACAGCACACTCAATGAGCGAAGAATTCTTTCTGAGTATATGGGATAGTAAATGAAAGTGTCGTTTATGATTCATTGTTTTTCTCCTCGTATTTAGATGCGGGGGCAATTTTATGGCTAAAATTATTTATTTTTGATTAATATCAAATTTTTTTTGAAATAGCAATGATATATTTTACATATCGAGCTCAGATGTTCCAAAAGGAAAAAAACGCGTCATTATTTTCCTTTAGAAGTTATTAGGATTTGTTCATAAAAAATAAGCCATGAAGATCTGCTTTAATTCAAATAAAATTGCGTAAGGAGAATGAATATTGAAAATTAGCCGTTTTATAAGGAAAATACATCGAGCGTTAGCTATTCCGATGCTGCTATTAGTGATTACCAAAATCATTTCTACAGGTACCGCCATTGAAGGAACCATCCAGAAAATGACGGAAGTAACAATGATGATAATGCTTCTGTCAGGAGTATTCCTTTATTTTCTAACAATGAAAAGAAAGAAATATAATAAACATTGATCTATAAAAATTGATTTCTATCATGGGGGACTGTAAATGCTTGGTATGATAAATCCTATTGCTTTTTCCCTGGGTCCGATTGAAGTTCATTGGTATGGTGTCATCCTCGGATTGGCTTCACTTGTGGGATTATTTTTAGCGATAAGGGAAGGGAAAAAACAAAAAATTGATCCAGAATTTTTTACAGATTTTATGTTAATCGTCCTCCCTTCTGCCCTCATTGGCGCAAGAGCCTATTACGTTATTTTTAAATGGGATGATTATCGTAACAACTTGTCCGAGGTCATCAAGATCTGGCATGGTGGGATTGCCATTTATGGAGCATTAATTGGCGGGATGATTGCAGCGGTAATTTATGTAAGATGGAAAGGATATAATTTTTGGAAGATCGCAGATATTTGCGCCCCTTCATTACTTATAGGCCAGGCTATAGGCCGATGGGGTAA
This sequence comes from Caryophanales bacterium, assembly GCA_035254805.1. GTDB lineage: Bacteria > Bacillota > Bacilli > Bacillales > Cytobacillaceae > JAUZPL01. Next base: position 10,154 of record DATFAH010000366.1, read on the forward strand.
TTTTGTAAATCAGGAGGCCCATGGCGGTCCAGTCGAAAAGACTTTTCTAAGCGACACATTACATCTACCAAATTTGATTGTTAAAGAGATGAATATTAACGGCACCTATTTCCATCCAACATTTTTATATGAATCGCTTTGGAATTTGGCTGGACTGGCTTTATTGCTTATAATTCGACATCGCTTTGCATATCGGAGAGGGGAACTATTTTTAAGTTATTTCATTTGGTATTCGATTGGGCGCTTTTTCATTGAAGGCTTACGGACAGACAGCCTTGCTTTTACCGGGCCTGTATGGTTGGAAAAAATAATGAATGCTTTGTGGATTCCGATGAAGCTAGTTTTTGCGCCTGGCCAGATGGACTATGGTAACGTGCGAGTTTCACAGTTGCTTTCAATTATCATTATTATGATTGCAATAGGTTTTATTTTTTTCAGAAGGAAAAGAGAGAATTCAAATCCAGAAGAAGTGACATTAGGAACCTAGTCATTCCATCCGGAAACAGGACATTAATATCTGAAAAATCATTTTTGAAAGCCTTAATAAGCTTGGATGATTAGAATTACGATTATAAACATGATTTATTGCATGAGATTTTACGAGATCTAGACTCTCAAAAATCCACTTTGTTTTTTCATATTTATTTTCACTTGTCAGTCTTACAATAAAACTGCTTATACTTTCATCTTTCTCAGGGACGAGGTACCATCAAAAATCCAGTCATAAAACCCCCTCCGTTATCTAAAGTTTTTTAAAGTCATAATTATCTAAGAAAATAGAGAAGTTAAAACTTCTCTATTTTCTTAAATAGTATTTAATCTATTCCGATAAATTATGTATAGATTCCGGGAGATTATGAAAAATTACAAACT
>DATFAH010000367.1:0-2337 GCA_035254805.1 Caryophanales bacterium
GATTTTTTTTTAGCATAATAAGTTTCATTCCTTTCGCTGCGCTCAAGGCACAAAAATTTAATGAAAGAAAATTTGCTCTCCTCCCGTTGTGTAGGCTGTTATAATGTATTTGGATAAGCAGATACACTACAGAGCACGGGGAGGTGAGTGGCGCAGCTCCTTGCTGCCCGCATAATAAGATGTGCCGTTTGCTGTCTTCAAGTACAAATAAGTGTGCCACCCGAGCACGGAAACTAATCTTTGTGTAAACAATTCCCGTTTATGACATGGCAAACAGTCAATGTATGCTTTATCCACTATAAACTTTATGGGGATGTGTTTATGCTCAAAATTGTGCACCCTATTTGCTGTGGAATTGATGTCCACAAGAAATTTGTTGTTGCAACGGTCGGTACTACGAACAAATCGGGGGTTACGGAGTACCAAACCAAGCAATTTTCAACTTTCACCGAGGATTCAGCGTCTTCTAGAGTGGCTGAAATCCCAATCTTGCAAACATGTCTGTATGGAATCTACAGGGAAGTATTGGCACCCTGTGTTTAATATTTTGGAGCACGATTGTGAAGTTGTCGTGGCTAACCCAAAATATGTTAAAGGCATTCGTGGCAAGAAAACCGATAAAAAAGATTCAATTTGGCTTTGCGACCTACACAAACACGGCTTGGTTCCTGGTAGTTTTATCCCACCCTTACTCATTCGTCAAATTCGGGATTTAATGCGGTATCGGTTTAAACTTATTAACTTTAAGTCTAGTGAGAAAAATCGTGTTCAAAACTCTCTTACCGTTTCCAATATTATGATTTCAAGTGTAGTTTCGGATACTTTTGGTACAAGTTCTATGCGAATTATTCAGCACATCCTAGATCATCCTGATGATAAGGATTTCGATGTTTCACCCATGCTACATGGAAAGATGAAAAGCAAAACAGACACCATTGCAAAATCTATACAAGGGCATTTGACGGAGCCACAAGCCGATAAAATGCGCGTGTGTCTTGACCATATGGAAAGCATTGAGAAACACATCGCTGAAATTGAATCTGTTGTTTTAAAATTAGTTCAACCCTACATGCCACAAATCGAAATGATTTTATCCTTACCAAGTATTAAAGATATCTTTACGGCTATTGCTATTCTTGGCGAAATCGGTGTAGATATGTCCGTGTTTCTTTCGGACAAGAATCTTTGTTCCTGGGCGGGACTTACTCCACAAAACAATGAAAGTGCCGGAAAGAAAAAATCGGTCCGTGTTTCGCGAGCCGGTGTTTATATCAAACCGTTACTAGTTCAATGTGCAAATGCTGCTATTAAGAGTAAAAAGTGTCCTTACTTCAAAATTCGTTATGACCAAATTAAGAAACGTCGTGGGCACAAAAAAGCGATTATTGCGATTGCACATAAGTTACTCGTTTGTATTTACCATATGCTAGATAAAAATGAGCCATTTAACGAGGAGTTATACACCATAGAGTCCAGACCTAAACTAACTTATGCACCTCAGATTACGGAAGAAATGGCTATAAGATACCTAGAAACTCTAGGTTATCAGATCCCCGATAAACTCAAGCATGTTTGATATTTTTATTGAATACAATTTTTTCCAAGTCTGCCGTTACAGTAGGCTTATTTTGTTATGCCCAATTTTTGAATATGACGTAGTTCAGAGCTCTTTCAAACTAGTTACCTCCTAAATTAGGGGAAAATATCTTAACCTTATTTTGTCCTATTTTATACTTTGAATATCATATATTCAAGAATGTTTAATTCGAGATATTTTAGAACAAAAAGGTATCTAAAACATATTGACCATGGCCTACTAAGGCGATTCCAATCGCTACTGCAAGGATTGTTAAATTATATTCATATCCATTTGAGGTTGACCATAATCCGTTTGGTCCATGTACTTTAGCAATCGCGATGACCGCGGTTCCGGCAATCATAATAATACTTTAAAACTTTTACGTCAATAAGATTGTCTTCCATACGCGCCAAATTATGGGAGAATGATTCCTTAAAGGTTGTTTGAGATTATTTAGATCTGATAAATAGAGGGAAAAATTCCCCTTATTTAGGAAATCGCATTGAAAATGGCTTAAATAGAGGGAGAAATTCCCCTTATTGGTTCAAAAAAAGTAAAAAATGGGGGATTTTGCTTAGCATAAGGGGAAATTTTCCCCTTATTTTTCCCGAAATAAGCACCATTTCGAAAATAAGCGGAAAATTTCCCCTTATTTCTGCTTCACTGATTACTTAAATTAAGATAAGGCTTCTTAATTAAAAAGAGTAAGAGGCAATACGCTTTTTTTAATATTTGTTTGATTTAACATTCTTTTTATA
>DATFAH010000368.1:0-2324 GCA_035254805.1 Caryophanales bacterium
GGCAGCCAGTCGCGGAATATTTAACTGCGCTTGAGAAGGAAATGGAAATGACGTTAGAGCAATTTCCAACGGATCGCTTAAAAACCATTTTTATTGGTGGAGGAACCCCCACTTCATTAAATGAACAACAGCTTGCAAAACTATGTGAAAGTATTACGAATTCCTTGCCTAAATCGGATGGAATCGAATTCACTTTTGAGGCGAACCCGGGCGATCTTACGATAGAAAAACTGCATATTTTGAAACAATCTGGTGTGAATCGAATAAGCTTAGGTGTGCAAACCTTTAATGATGAGCTCCTAGCGAGGATTGGAAGAGCGCATAAGGCAAAAGATGTCTTTACCTCAATCGAAAATATGAAAAAAATTGGTTTTACGAATATTAGTATTGATCTTATTTTTAGTTTACCAGGTCAAACTATTGCTGATTTACAGGATACATTAAAAAAAGCTTTCACATTAGATATTCAGCATTATTCCGGCTATTCATTAATCATTGAACCAAAAACCGTTTTCTATAACCTTTTGAAAAAAGGAAAGCTTCCAAGACCTGGAGAAGACGTGGAAGCCCAAATGTACGAGCTATTAATGGAGGAAATGGATAAACATGGTTTTAAGCAATACGAAATTAGTAATTTTGCTAAACCAGGGTATGAATCCAAACATAATCTAACCTATTGGAATAATGATTCCTATTATGGGTTTGGGGCTGGTGCACACGGTTTTGTAAATGGAATTAGACGTTCTAACATAGGACCATTAACAAAATATATGGACACAATTGATAAGGGGGACCTTCCTGTTTTCGAAGAACACGAAGTGACTTTAACAGAACAAATGGAAGAGGAAATGTTTTTAGGTTTACGAAAAACCGATGGGGTATCCATTCCTGCTTTTGCGAAAAAATTTGGTAAAGATCCGCTTCAATTATTTCAACAGGAGATAGAAGATCTTACCAATAAGAAGTGGCTGAGAATACATGAAAACAGCATTTCTTTAACAAAAGAGGGCCGATTATTAGGGAATGAAGTTTTTCAATCATTTTTAGGGGTATGTAATGATTGACACCACTCTCCTATTTTGATAATTTATTAATAGATTTAGCACTCAACTATAAGGAGTGCTAACAGAGGTGATAAATCTTGTTAACAGATCGTCAATTATTAATTCTGCAAGTGATTGTTGATGACTTTATTCGATCTGCTCAACCAGTCGGCTCAAGGAGCTTATCAAAAAAAGAGGAAATCTCCTTTAGTTCTGCAACTATTCGTAATGAAATGGCTGATTTGGAAGAGCTCGGATTTATAGAAAAAACACACACCTCCTCAGGGCGGGTTCCTTCTGAAAAAGGTTATCGTTATTATGTCGACCATTTGCTAGCGCCTCAAACATTAAATCAGCAAGAAATAGTAACTTTAAAATCAATTTTTGCTGAGAAAATTTTTGAATTTGAGAAGATTATCCAAAAGTCGGCAAAAATTTTATCTGAATTGACGAATTATACCTCGATTGTTTTAGGACCTGCGGTAAGTGTCAATAAGCTTAAGAAGATCCAAATCATTCCGCTTAATAAAGAAACAGCTGTGGCTATTTTTGTGACGGATACAGGACATGTGGAAAATCGAATCATCCATTTGCCTGCCACCATTAATATGGGTGATTTAGAAAAAGCCGTTAACATTTTGAACGAACGCTTAACCGATGTTCCATTGGATGAATTAGACATAAAAATTTATCGAGAAGTAGCTGTACTGCTGCAACAGCATATTCAAAACTTTGATTTAATGTTTTCGATGATCTCTGAAACCTTTAAGATGCCAGTAAATGAAAAATTATTCTTTGGTGGCAAAACCAATATTTTAAGTCAGCCTGATTTTCATGATCTAACAAAGATTCGGAGTTTACTGAACATGATTGAGCATGAAGAATGGGTTTTTGAATTAATTAGGAAAAAATCAGCCGGAATCAACGTGCGAATTGGCCGTGAGAATAACAATCATGCCATGGAAAATTGCAGTTTGATTACAGCAACATATTCTGTAGGCTCTGAAAAATTAGGAACAATCGCCATACTTGGACCAACAAGGATGGAATATTCCCGTGTCATTAGCCTATTGCAAGTTTTAAGTCATGATTTAACATCTGTTCTTACGAAACTGTATCAAAATAACTAACGCTGGAGATATTGATTAAGGGTGTTTGCCTTGTGCATCCCACGTTAGATAAAGATCCTTTAAGGGAGGTGAGTAAGTTGACAATCGAAAAAAACAACACGATTAATGAAGAAGCTGATTTGCAAAATATTGAAAATGTTGAACTTACCGA
>DATFAH010000369.1:0-2594 GCA_035254805.1 Caryophanales bacterium
CAATATTTTCATAAAATTTTTTAGGAATCCCATAATATTTTTCCCGTTTCAAATACTCTCTTTAACTCGCCCATTCCCTGGACGTCTATCCTGCATATTGTAAATTAGGCAAAGAATTTTGGGATAAGGGGATGAAGAAGAATGATGAATAGACCTGTACACGGAGGACATTCTGGAGGTGGTGGACATTTTGACGGACATCACGGCGGATACCACGGGGGTTATCACGGCGGATACCACGGGGGTTATCACGGCGGATACCACGGAGGTTATCCTGGCGGATATCACGGAGGGTACCACGGGGGCTATCACGGAGGGTATGGATATGGAGGCGCGGGCGCACCATTTGTAGGGGGCTTGTTAGGTGGATTAACACTCGGAGCATTAGCCTCACCTGGATTGGGAGTTGCTGGTTACCCATATCCATACCCATTTCCATATCCAACACCATATCCAGCAGCACCATATGATCAATATGGAACCTATCCATATTGATCAAATACTAAATAAGTTTAAATAAAAAATTGCTATTTAGATGTTGGTAAATTGTTACGTTTATGTCCGTTGCGAACAAGGGTTGTATGGTATCCTCAATCTAGAGATAAATCTAGAGTGGAGGTTTAGGGGGGAATGCAAAAGTCCGAATGGAATGATGGTCCTAATATTCTGAAGGAAAAAGAAATTGTTACTAAAATGATTAACCTTTATTGTCGAAAAAAACACCATCGCAACGACCTTTGTGAAGAATGTCAGGCGTTAAAAGCCTATGCTCTAAAAAGATTATCACATTGCCAATTTGGTGAAGAAAAAACGGCCTGCTCGAATTGTTCTGTTCATTGCTATAAACCAGATTATCGCCAAAAGATGAAAGCCGTTATGCGTTACTCAGGCCCTTGGATGCTTTTGTATCATCCAATCTATTCGATAAAACATGTTTTGAATAGGTGATTAAATATTTTAATAGAAAGGATCTGCCTTTAATGTGATAAAAAGGCGGGTCCTTTTAGCGTTGAGCCCAATTATTCCATGTTTCAGAGCCTACTAGAGGTGCATCCCTTTATTTTCTTGAATCCTTCCTTTATTCTAAAATAAGAGCTTAAACAAAAGAGGGATCGTATGAGAAAAATATATAGTGATGTCATTCAATTTCGTGGGACACATTACGAATTTGGATACATGCAAGGTGAAAAATTAAGAAATTCTTTAACAATAAAAAATCGTGAAAATCAATGGAAAGTGAGAAAACCGCGATTTAGTGTGGAAGCCAATTTGGTAAAACAAAACATCACACGTTTCGCACCCGGTGTTTGGGAGGAATTATTAGGGATTCAGGATGCTCTGCAATGGCCAATTGAGCGTGTATTGGCTGAATTTGGCGGCTACCGTTTAGATTATGTACGTTCTGGCTGTTCTATTTTGACAGGGAATCATTACTTAATTCGGAATTACGATTACCATCCAAAAACATATGAAGGACGTTATACCTTGTTTCAGCCAACAGATCAAGGCTATGCGATCATTGGGCCGAGTCAAAGAGTTACAGGAAGAATGGATGGCATGAATGAAAAGGGATTGGCATTGGGATATAACTTTATGAATCGGAAAAGTCCGGGGGACGGATTCATTTGCTGTATGATCGGAAGGCTAGTTTTAGAGTCATGTGCAAATGCCAGCGAAGCAGTTGCGATGCTAAAGGAGATTCCTCATCGGCATTCATTTAGTTATGTTGTTTATGATCAATGTGGTGAAACGTTTGTAGTAGAAGCGACACCTCGTGGGATTGAAATCCGTCAGTCAATCGCCTGCACTAATCATTTTGAAATACTGACACATGAGAATCGCAACCATCTTGTAGATTCTAAACGCCGCTTGGAAATCATGATGGCTCACAAGGAACCCCTTACAGAGGCATATCAGGCATTCCGCTTGTTAAATGATACGGATAAAGGTGTCTTTTCTGATTTATACGGCAGCTGGGCAGGCACTATTCATACATCTGCTTATTTACCAAGGGAAATGAAGGTTTGGATTGCTTTAGGCGGGAACCAAGAGCCAATCGAATTCGATTTTGCGAGATGGCTTGATGGGGAAGATGTAAAAATAGATCGGATTTCCGGAGGAGTCGATACGGATATTCCTTTTGTACATATGGATGAACGGGCAGACTGGTTTCGTGGCTGATAAACTTCCTTTGTAGATAAGTTGCTTCTTTTTGTAGAAAAGCTGCTTCAATTTGTAGAAAAGGGCCCTTTTTTTGTAGAAAAAACAATAATTTTTCTTGAAATATATAGTCTTGTTCGTTTCATCTCATTTAGAGGTAAAATTGTACTGAAAACAACAAATTTTACGAAAAGAGCCATCAAAAAGAAATACCGAACCAATCCTAATTAAGAGATGGTTCGGTTCCTTTTTCTTCAAAAATTACATTCCTGTTTCTCCATTTTCATAGCTCAATTGCCAAACTATACCGAATTTATCAGTTACTTGACCGTAGCATTTGCTCCAGAATGTTTCTTGAAGCTGTGAACCCTTTTTTATCCTAATGTTTCTAAAGTTACTTGCTTAATTTAAACACGTTCGTAAGTCCATTCATT